>JAAYEA010000376.1 GCA_012689325.1 Chloroflexota bacterium | reverse complement strand
GGCGCGGCGGCGGTCGGCGCCCGCTGGCTGGTGGGCGTGGTCTATGCCCGAGCGGCGCACCGCGCCAAGTCCGTCTTGGACAAGCTCAGGGCCGCGGCGCCGGAGCTGGCCGGCCTGTTGCCGGGGGGCGCACCGCTGCCGCCGGTCGGGGCGGAGCGCGCGCAAAGCGCCCCCCAGGGCGAGGATGACCTGCTTTCTTGGGAGCAGGCCCAGGCTATGGGGTTGGTGGACTCGGAGCTGTTATCCAGGTTATCGGGGACCGAATCCGGCGGGGGCGTCCCGAGCGGTTAAGCCGTGATACGCCATCCAAAGCCCGGCCTCGTATTGGAGGCCAGGAGTTCGCTCGTGAAGATAAAAAGCCTCGCGTTCGTGATGGTTCTGGCTCTCGCTCTGGCGCTCGCGGCCTGCGAGCAACTCGCCTTGAGCCCGACGACGCCCACGCCGTCGCCCACGCCGGCGCCGCCGCTGGAGCAGATCGCCCAGACGGCCCAAACCTTCATGGAGGCGTGGCAGCGGAGCGATTGGGGCGCCATGTACGGCCTGCTCGCCTCCGCGGCCCAGCAATCCATCTCGCAGGGGGCCTTTACCCAGCGCTACCGCGGGCTGCACAACGAGATGGCGCTGCTCAAACTTCAGGCTCAGCGGGCGGGCACCGAGGCTATATCCCCGGAGCGCGTCGATGTCCTCTATGACCTGGTCTTGGAGACGACGCTGCTAGGGCCGGTGAACGCGCGAAATCGACTCGCGTTCGTGCCCGAGGGCGCCGCCTGGCGCATCGCCTGGACCCCACAGGCCATGCTGGAGGATTTGCAGGAGGGCATGCTGGTCCGGCTCTCCATCAAGTCCCCGCAGCGCGGCAACATTTATGCGCGAGATGGGACCGCCCTGGCGATACAGGAGAAGGTCATCTCGGTGGGCGTGGTGCCGCAGTGGATCCAGGATGAGAACAAGCTCCTGGATACCCTCTCCTCTGCGCTGGGGATGCCGCGGGAGGCGATCCGGAACAAGTACGCCTCCGCCGCGCGCCAGGATTGGTTCATGCCCGTCGCCGATATCACCCAGGAACAGAACGCCGCTTTGCAGGGCGTCCTCGCGAACCTATCTGGGGTCTCGCGCCAGGAAAAGTTGGTGCGGGCGTACCCGCAGGGCGACCTGTTCGCGCACATCGTGGGCTATACGGGGCAGATCAGCGCGGAAGAGTGGGAGCAGTGGCGCTCGTTGGGCTACATGGTGGATGATACGGTAGGCAAGGCGGGCGTGGAAAGGTGGGCGGAACGCCCCCTGGCAGGGAAACGCGGGGGCACGCTGGCGATCATGTCCGGCGAGCAGACGGTCAAGGTGCTCAAGGACGTGGCCGCGCAGCCCTCACAGAGCGTCTATCTCGCGTTGGACCCGGCGCTGCAAAAGGCCGCCTATGAGGCGTTGGGTGACCGGGCCGGCGCCGTGGTGGCGCTCGACCCGACCAACGGCGATGTCCTGGCGATGGTGAGCCGGCCCTCGTTCAACGCCAACGAGATGAGCCGGGGGCTCTCGGCCGCGCAGTGGCAGGCGCTGCTCGATAACCCCCTGCATCCCCTGGTCAACCGGGCAACGCTGGGGCAGTATCCTCCCGCCTCGGTTTTCAAGATCGTGAGCATGACGGCGGCCCTGCAAGAGGGCGCTTTTGCGGCCGAGTCGTCGTTCTTTTGCCCCGGCTCATGGATGGGGCTGAACGATGGCCTGGTGCGCAATTGCTGGCTCAAAACGGGGCACAATACTATCGACCTGTTTTATGGGCTGGTCCAGTCCTGCGACGTGGTCTTTTACGAGGTGGGCAAGGCGCTGGACGAGACCAACGCCGAAATCCTGCCCGGGTATGCGTCCAAGTTCGGCCTGGGGCAACTGACCGGAATCCAGGGCGTGGACGAGGCGGCTGGCCTGGTGCCCAACCCCGCGTGGAAGCAGGCTCACCCTGACCAGGTCTCCAACCCCTTCTGGACGACGCAGGATGCCGTCAACATGGCTATCGGGCAGGGGTATATGCTGGTGACGCCGCTGCAGGCCGCCAACCTGCTGGCGGCGGTGGGCAACGGCGGCACGCTCTATCGCCCCCGGCTGGTGCACCGGATCATGTCGTTGGGCGGGGGGACGGAGACGGCCTTCGCCGTAGAGTCCATCGGCCAACTCCCTATCTCGCCGGAGCATCTGGACCTGATCCAAGAGGCGCTGCGCGAGGTCGCCATGGAGCCCTACGGCACGGCCTACCTGGCTTTCGCGGGCATTCAGGTGCCCGTGGCAGGCAAGACGGGCACGGCGGAGGCCGGCCCGACGGAGCCGCACGCCTGGTTCGCGGGTTATGCGCCCACAGAAAACCCCACCATCGCCGTGGCCGTGGTCGTTGACCATGGCGGCGAAGGTGGGGTCGAGTCCGCGCCCATTTTCCGCAAGGCGGTGGAGAGCTATCTCGGCCTGGCGCAGGCGGCTCCCTGAGGCGGCGCTACTTGCGCAGGGCGGAAACCAGCCAGTCCTTTCCGTCGGTCAGGTAACGTCGCAGCATCTCCCAGGTTCTCGCTTGCCCAAGAGTCGCGCGCGCCCAGGGCCAGCCGAAGGCGATCAGCAGCGCCGCCAGGGCGCCCAGCACGATCCGCCCGTTCATGGTCCCGCCCGTCCCGAAAGGCAGCTCCCAGCTCAGCAGCTCGGGAAAGACAAAACTGTAGCAAGCGATCATGAGCAGGGCGGCCAGGGCGATCAACGGCCCGCCCGTCTTGACCCGGGGTTGGCTGGCTCCCCAGCCAGCCAGCCAGGCCACCAGCCCCCAGAGGGCGAGCTGGACCAGCGGCAGCGGGGTGGTGATAAAAGCGTCGACGAGTTGCCGCGCCAGCGCAAGCAGGCCGGTTCCAGCCATCTTGAACATGTCCAAGTCGAGCAGCCACCCCAGCGACTGCCATCGTTCCGGCGCGGCGCGCTCCAGCACCAAGCTCTCCGTGGGCGCGACGCCGGTCACCAGATAGGTTCCCATCGCGTCCTGCCCCAGGGCCACCCCCACGACGATGGCCAGCAGTATCCCCGCCACCACCACCCAGGCCGCGCGCTTGCGGAAGAGGCTGCCCGCCAGGAAGGGGAGCAACAGCGCCCATGGCGTCACCACCAGCATGGGGAAGGCCAACACGGCCAGCCGTTTCTCCAGCAGGTGTTCTTCGCCCAGGGAGCCGGATAGGGCGAACAGGATGGCCCCGAACACCACGACCCCCAGCGCCAGCGCCGGCGCGTGATAGAGCAGCGGGAGGAGGGCGATCACGGCCCCCAGGGCTGTGCCGAGCGCTGGTTTGGCATATCCCAGCGCCAGGACGGCGAGGACCAGCACGGGAAGCCATTGGTCGTCATAGTACGGGAATCGCCGAAGCACTGCGTAGGTCATGCCCGCCATGGCCGCCGCGCGCAACAGGCCGCGCGCGATATTGGCCAAGAGCCTGTAGCGGCTCTGGGCCTTCTCGGCCTCCAGCGAAGCCTGTCGCAGCCAGCGACGGGGGCCCTGAACCACCGCCGGTTCCGCGGCGGGCTCTTTGGCGCGCTCCTCGATGCGCAGCGGGGCGGCGGCCGGGGCGGGTTGCTCCGTTTCCAGCTCTTCCAGGGCGGTATCCAGCGGCGTTGCTGGCTGAACTGGCGCGCGGACCGGCCGGAAGGGCGCTTGCTTAAGGAGCCGATCCCACTCGACGGCTGCCGCGGCCAGCGCGGGGTCGCTGGCGGAGCGCCAGCCTTCCACCAGCTTTTGGGCCGCGGGACGCTTCTCAGGCGATTGCGCCAGGGCCTGCAAGGCAGCCCCAGTCCAGGAACGAGCGGCGGGGTGGTCCTGTTGGGCGGTTCGCTCCAGCAGCGGCGCGAGGGCCTCCGGCGCGACCCCCGGGGTCTCGCCGACCTCGGTCAGTATCTCCGCGACGATGTCCTCTCCCGCAGGGTTCTGCGGGGCCAGGGCCAGGAGCTCGTCGCAGGGCTGGCCTTGGTTGCAGGATTGGAGCAGGCTCGCGGCGGCTGTCCAGCGCCGCAGCGTGTCCGGCTCGCTAGCCCAGCCGCGCAGGATACTTGGCGTCTCTTGGGGCGCGGCCGCGGCGTAGGCGCCCATGGCGGCAGCCACGTGAGAGCGCACCGGCTTGCTCAGGTCGTCGGCCAGGTAGCCCAGGATGCCCGCCAGGTCCTGGAAGCCCAGGGGCGCGAGCGAGGCGATGGCCTGCGCCACGCCCTGCCGCACCCGGGGGTCCGTGTCGCGCGCCAGGGTCCAGAGGGGAGCCAGCGCGGCGACCCGCGCCGCCTCCGATTCCAGATAGCGCCAAGCCTGCCCCAGCGCCCAGGCGGCCGTCCAGCGGACGCGGTAGGCCTGTCGGGGCGCCGCCCAGCCGGCCTCCAGGGCCACATTGTTGGTCCAGCCGTCGAGCACGGCCAGCACGCGCTCCGTGAATCCGGCATCGCCCTCGGCGATGGCGCGCGCCAGCGTCCGCGAGGCGACCAGCCGCGTCTCGGGAACGCGCTGGGTCGCCCAACGCTGCAAGACCGGCAGCACGGCCTCCCAATCGCTAAGCGCCAGCGCGCCCAGGGCCTCGGCCACGTTTTGGCGGGCCGCTCGCGTCGGCGCCGTGTCCGCATGCAGGACATTTTCGCCGAGCTGGACGATGATGTCCCGCAGGTTGGGCAGGGCCCAGACCAGGGGACGGGTGTAGCGGCGCAGCGCCTCGGCGAGGATCGCCTCCCTGGCCTCCGGGTACCGGAAGCTCAGGTCCTCCTGCAGGTGCCGTCTCAGGAGGTGATCGAGGCCGGGGAGGGCTCGCAAGGTCGGCTCGCGGGTGCGCCAGCTTTCGGCGGCGAGCTGCTCATAGTAGCGCCAAAAGGTCGTGGCGGGCAGGTTGCCCAGCAGGCAGACCGCCAGGACAAAGTAGCGCTGGTGATAGTCGAGCGCCCAGAACCACTCCACGGCGTCGCGGAGCGGGTCGGCGGCCAAGGCGACGGCGTCCTCCAGTTGCGCTGGGCTGCGCAGCGGAGCGCGCCCGGTGATCTCGGCCAGGCGGCCGATGGCTTCCGGGCTGCCCAACGGCGCCGTGACGGCCTCCACGCTCTGGCCGGCCAGGGCCTGGCTGGGAATCCCCGGGACGATCTGAGCCTGCGCCAGCTCGGCCAGGGCCTCTTGCGTGTAGGCTGATTGGGTGGCCAGGTCCACCAGGCTGGGCTGCAGGTCCGGCGAAATCCGCCATGCGCTGGCCGGGGCGCCGGACGCCAGCAGGATGAAAGCATCCTGGCGCTGGGCGAGGCGTTGCAGTTCGGCCAGGGCGCCTCGCCATTCGCGCGGCGCCGTCTCGCAAGCCAGGGCCACCAACCGCTGCCGGGTTGCCACCGCGGACAAGAACTCGGAGGAGGTGGCCTCGGACGCGGCGCGGTACACGGGGTTGTCCAGCTCGCGACCCAGTTGCCGGGCGAGGTGTTCTGCAATCGCGCAGGTCTCCTGCCGCGGGCCGCACAGGACGAGCACGCGCTGCTCGAGGATCGTGCGCGCCAGCGCTTCCTGCACGGCGGGGTTCATCTCGATGGCGGGCGACTCGTCGGTGATGAGCGAGAGGCCCCGGCGCGGCTGCCATGCGGCGGCGTCTATCGCTTCGTCGGCCTGGTCGCCCGCGGCGACGAGGGACGACCCGCGCGCGGCCTTGACCCGCGCCGCGTCGAGTTTGATCGCCACGATCTCGTCCGCGGTGGCCTCGCGGGCCTGGTCGGCCGCCTGCAGCCAGATCTCGCCGCGCCGGTAGGCCGGCTTGGCGCGCCCGCCCTGCTGATAGCTAACATCCTCGGCGAAGCGGAAGGGTTTCGCCGGACTATCCGAGATGACCACCATGCCCACCCGCTGGCCTCGCGTGCGCTGCTCCTGATAGTAGCAAAGGACCAGTGGGTCGCAATAGCGCTGGGCGATCCGTTGCACCATGTCGTTGCTGAGCGCCCCTTCGGCCAGGCCCACGAGTTCGCCCGTGGGGCGGGCGCCGAGGATCAGGTAGCGCCGGTCTCCCCATCCGCTGGGGCCATTGGCCAGCGCCATGATCCGCATGGCCAGCGTGGCTTCACGGGCCTGCTTTAGGGTGGATGGCGTGATATCGCGCTCGGCATCGACTCGCGGGACGTCATCCAGGTCGAGGGTGGGTAGAAAAACGACGCCTGGTCGAGGGCCTGCATCCAGAATCTGGTTGAGCGATTCGGGGGACGTCATCTCTTAACCTGCCTCCCAATGGTGGTTTGCTCGGCCCTGCGCCGTCTTGGCCGGTGAGGTATGGGATCGGCCAGCCGTCTCTGGCCAACCGTTCTCGAGAGCCCAAGCAGGCTCTGGCGGGATTGTAACATCGTTGGGGTGCCGAAGCAAGTGCTAAGGGCGGCGCGGAGCCGCGCCAAATCAGCCGGAGCGGAGTTGGCTATCCAGGCCCATGCCCCGCTGGCGCAGGGCGGCACGAAGCGCATCCACGTTCTCGTCGCGGACGATGGCCAGCGCGCCCGTGGGCGAAAACGGCACGATCAGCGGGCCGATCTCCAGGTCCTCGGCCAACTCGCGCAGGATATCCGCGCTTTTGAACTGCACCAGCGTCACCTTGCTGATGGCAGCATCCCCATAGTGCTTGCCCCATACCTTGATTTTGGATACCACATCGAGGGGCAAGGCCTCTTGCTGTTGCGCGGAAAGGGTCTGGATGATCCTGGCGGCCGTCCATCCCGTGGAGGCCGCTTTGGCCACCGCCTCCTCCGTGATGCGCAGGTCGCCATCCCGCTCCAGGGTAAAGGGCGCCAACTGGTGCAGGATGTGGAAATCCGGGACGCGGTGCCGGAAGCGGATGCGCCCATCTGGTTGCACGGCATAGGGCGGCATCGACCTGGTTGAAGTGGACAGGATCCCCTTGCCGTGCAGGGCTTTGCGCAGCCCCTGCAAGCCCGCGCCGCTGCCCCGCGCCATCGCGGTCGTCGGGGAGATGCGGGCGGCTAGGTGCGCGGATACCCGCGGATCGTTGAGGATGCGGTCCAGGATGTCCGGTTCCGCCACCTGGCAGAGGGCGACGCCCTGGTAAAAGACGATGCGCTCGTGGTAGCGCCCCCACTCGTGCAGGGTCATCTTGACATTCTGCGGCACGGGGGTGTTGCTCTCGCGATCCAGGAACGCTGCGATCTGGGCCGCGGTCACCCCCTTTTGCTGCGCCTCATAGACCGACTCGCGGGAGAGCTGGTACTCGAACACCCGCTCGCTTTTGACCCGCTCGGCGAATTCGTCCAGCAGGGACAGGGTATAGTCGCTGATCGGATCCAGCGCAAAGATCTGAAAGTTGGGCTGCACGATGATACGGCGCTCCGGCGCCTGCTCGGGCTGCGGCGAGCTGATGCCGAGAATCTGCGCGCCGATGGGGGTCACGCGAAAGGCGACCGGCTCGTTGGCGGCCCAGCCGAGCGAGACCACGCCCAGCCAATGCAGCGGCTCTTGCAGCATATTGGCGATCAGGCGCGCCTCGACCAGGTCCCAGCCCTTGGCTTCGTCAAAGGCGGGGAACTCCCAAGAGACGGCGTTGCCGTGGCCATGATAGGGGTTGTGGAAGCCATAGTAGCTATGGTAGCGCGGCAGCAAAAACTCGTCATTGACTGCCCTGGCGCGCTCGATAAAGCCCTTTAAGGAGACCCACTGGTCGGGAGGGGCATGCCGCAGCAGCCCCGCGACGAATTGCCGCGCGCCTTTGAGGGCGGAGGTCAGGCGGCTGCTGGGCGGGCGCGGCGAGTTGCTGGAAAGCTCCTGGATGCGCGACAACTCGTTCCAGGCCGAGGCCCTTAACCAGGCTCGCAAGGCGCGCTCGGTGCGCGCTCGCAGGCTCAGGGCCAGGAATTCGCGCGAGTTGGGTGCGGGCTTGAGCTCGCGTTCCGCCTGCTGCAAAAGGCCCATCTCTTCCATGAGGATGTGCAAGAAACCAAAGCGGCCGGTCTCTCCTTCGTTGCGGAGCCCGCGCAGGCTTTCCTTGTACCTGAACTCCTCGTTAAGGTGCGTCCAATGCCGTTTGGGAATCCATCCGCGCGAGGTTAGCACCATCTGATGGCTATTGGCATAGCTCCAGAAGAGAAACAGGTCACGTTGGAACTCGTCGGGCGCGCCCTCGACGATCTGGGAGAGGCCGTCAGGCGGCAGGGTGGGCAGCCACGTGGGCGAGGAGGGCAGGGTCCGGCGGATCTCGTCGGGGATCAGCACCCTGGCGCTAGGGCTGAGCTCGGCAGGCTCGGCGAGGTCGTTGTGCTCGCTGTCGCCGGTGGAGAGGACCAGACCCAGGGCGGCCAGGCGAGCCAGGACATCCTCAAAGTAGCGCGGAAGCTGGCGGTAAGGCGAGCCGACGTATTTCGCCGAGGGTGACTCGGGGATGAAGCCGCTCTGCAACAGCTCCTGGCGCAACAGGTCGGTTTTGGCCTGTCCGTTCTGAAGCAGCAGGCGCTCCAGCACCAACCGCTCCACGCCATCCAGATCGGACAGGACGCGCTCGATCCGCTCCGGGCGCGCCAGCGCCTGCGCCAGGACGCGCACATGATCTGGCGTACCTGGCAGGGCCTCGGGATCCAGACCGTTCATCTTGGCGATGGTCTGCTGGGCGTTGGGGCTATAGCTCCGGAGCAGGTCCTCCAGCGCTGAACTCATCAGGGCGCCTCCTCGACTTTGGGAGTGTACCCCTTCTTGACCATCTCGGACATGAGGGCCTCCAGGGAGTCCGGCTCGATCACCACCATGCGCGGTGAGAGCTGGTAGATCAGGTGGTCCGCCAGGGAGGTGGTGTTCATCAGCTCCCGAAGGGCATAGTCATCGGCGAACTCGATGACCGTCAGCCCTTCATAAAGGCGAACCGAGCCATAGGAATCGCACCATTCGGTCAGCTTGCGTTTGGCGCTATCGGGCAGCGCCGCGCCGCTCACCCGTTCGAGAAAGGAGAGGATACCCTGGAGCGTGATCCCGCTTTCCAGCGCCTGGTTGAGCTGCTGAGGCGAGATGCGATACCGAAAGATGTCGGACTCGGCTTCGACGAGGTCGGTGAATTGCCCCAGAAAGTCGTGGATCTCGGCATCCACGCGCCCCAACTGCACGCTGATGGTCAGGTCCTCGGCGACGGTCAGCGGGCGCATATCGCCGCCGCTGGAGAGGGCGCGGGGGAAGCGCCCCAGCACGTATTGGCCGAGCCCGTTCAACTGGAAGGCCACGAGCTCGCCATCGCGATAGGCCAGGCTCACGCATCCCAGCCAGGCCAGGGGCCCCTCTACCGTGGCGGCCACGATCTGGCCGTAACTTTGGCGCCACGCCGCCGCATTGGTATGGGCAATCGGCTTGGCCTCGGGACCTGCCAGCCGCCACCGGGGCAACAGCGCGACCTGGCTCTGGGCGAGGCAGGCCAGATCGGGGCACAGTTGCCCGATGGCCTCCAGCAAAGAGTCCAGGCTATACCAGCGGTTCTTGTCCAGCAGGCTCAGGAGCCGGGCGATGAACTGACGGGTGTGCGAGATATCCTGGCTGATCTGGCGGTACCCGACCTCTTGGGCGCGGATATGGCGCTGCAAGCGGGCCTGCATGCGTCCCGCGGCCAGGCGCAGCTCGCTCCACCGCGAGGTCCCCAACCAGGCCAGGGTCAATGCCTGGAGCTTTTGCACCTCGCCGTGCCGGCGATAGCGTTCCATGGCCAGCTCGTTGACCTGAAGCTCGTCGGCGGCGAGGGTCACCAAGCCCATCTCGAGCAGCAGCGCGCAAATGAACTCGATCATCTCGGGCGGGCAGCCCGTTGCCCGGGCCAGCTCGCTCAGGTCGGCGGGCTCCAGACCGTGGGCAGGGAGGGGGATATCGACGTACAACTCGTCGTTGTCGATCTCTTGCCCGCGCTGTTGTTCTTCCAGCCATCGGTTCAGGTTGGGCTGTTCGCTATACTCTCCCGGTTCCTGCGGCTGGCCTGATGAGGCCATGCTCAGGCCCCGTATGCGCATGGCGCTTTCTTTGGTGTATTGCCATAGCGCCAGGATGGCTTCGAGCAAGAGCGAGGTGGGCAAATGGCGGGTCTGGCTATCTTCCGAGAGCGTCAGCGATTCGATGGGTTTGCGGAGGGAGTGAAGGCAGGCGGCCACCGCTTTCGGCAGCTGGAAACGGGCGGTGGCCCCAGCGGCATCGGGCGTGCCAAAGAGAAGGGCCCGAGAGCGCAGGTTCTCCAGGTGGGCTGTCGCATCCTTGGCCACCAGGGGGCCATACCAGGCCAGGAGGGCCTTTTGAACCTCTTGCCGGGAGAGCCCTTCCTCCGTGGCCAGCAGATAGACCATCTGCAGGGTGGCCAGCTCGGCTTCGCTCACCTCCGCGATGGCGCGCTCCACGCTTTCCCGATTGGTCAGCAAGCCCACCAGCTCGGCGACAAGCTCTACTTTGCGCGTGGCATGGGGCGACGCGCCGCGCACTTGGGCGAGCTGGCGCAGCTCTTGGACAGAGCGCTCCTCCAGCCAGCGCATCACCTCACGCCAGGCTGCGGGATGCCGATCGGACCTGGCTTTTTCCTCCAGGCCCTCCATGAACATTTCGTCGGGCAAGATCATCCTGTTTCACCTACCAATACGCACTACTACATCGTATCATTATAGGGCCTATCGTCAAGCGATGCAAAAACGCACTGCTGGGCGCGATAGCCGCGCTTGTTAACCGATTATCTTTGACTTGAGCACCGTAGTATGATACAATTTCCAAGATGGTGCGTGAACCTATTGTGGTCATTTCTATCGCTTGATCAGGCTCGGAGGCCTGCCGGCCGCTGGTGGAGCCGGCATTTGCCCAAGGCCATCTGGGCTGCCCTTTCCTGTCGCCGCGCACTATACCGCGCGCGGCGGCGCAGTGGGTCTATCGTATGCGGCTTGGATTGGACGAGCGTATCTTGTGCCGCATTTTCCCGTCATGAGAGGTGAGAAAGAGAGGATCTCTTGCTCTCCGGCGACGATTGGGCATTGCTGGATAAAGCGCGCGAGTATGATGGCGAAGCGCTGGCCGAGATCTACGACCGGTACTCGACGCGCATCTACAACTATATCTATCGCCGCGTTGGCGATGCCCACCTGTCGGAGGATCTCACGGCGGCGGTGTTCACCAAAATGCTGGAGGCGATCCTTTCGGCCAAGCATTGGCGGACCTCTTTCTCGGGGTGGTTGTATCGCATCGCCCATAATGTGGTGGTGGATCACTTTCGTGGTTGGCGTAAGGATAGTGAATTGCCCTTGGAGGAGCGCCTGGTAGCTGATTGCGGGGATCCGGTCAGGGCTTTGGACGAGAACTTGACCCAGGAAAAGCTACGCACAGCGATCAGGCAACTCACCGCTGAGCAAGGAAATGTGGTCTTGCTCAAGTTCGTGGAGGGCATGAGCAATGTCGAAGTAGCAGAGATGATGGGCAAGACCGAGGGGGCGATCAAATCCCTGCAACATCGCGCCCTGGACGCGATGCGCCGTATCTTGGTGGAGGAAGGCTTGGGTGAGCCAGGATTTTGAGTCGTTACTAGACCAGTGCCTCAACCAAATTGGGTCTGAACAAGACCTGCGTGCTTGCCTGGCACAGCATCCCGAAGAAGCAGAACGACTGGCTCCCTTGCTTCGTGCTGCCTGGCAGTTGCGCGCATTGCAGCCCGTGCCCCCGCGTTCTGCAGCCGCCCTAGCGGCCGGTCGCCGGCAGTTTCTGGAGCAGGCCGTGGTCCTGCGCGAGCGCCGTCAACGTTCCCTGCTGGCTCGCGCGTCGGCGTGGTGGCGGAACCTGGGCGGCGCGCCCGCGACGCTGGCCAGGGGATTCGCCACGGCGGCGCTGGTCCTGGCTTTTGCGGCGCTTTCCCTGGGTGGGGGCGCGCTGGTCGCTTCGGCGCGCAGCCTGCCTGGTGATGTCTTTTACCCCGTCAAGCTGGTCCGCGAAAAGGTGCAGCTCTGGCTGACCTTCGATAACGTGGCCAAAGAAGACCTTCGAGATGCCTTCGAGGAGCGGCGCATCGCGGAAACCAAGTCGCTCCTGGAGGAGCGGCGCGCGGCGAGCGTGGCCTTCACCGGCACGTTGGACATCATCTCGGATACCGTGGTGGTGATCGGCGGTGTGACCGTGACCCTGCCCAGCGACGTGACCCTGGCGCCCGCGCTGGGGAGCGGTGCCGAGGTCAAGGTGGAAGCCTGGACCCAGCCGGACGGCTCGGTGCTGGCGCGCAGGATCGAGATCGAGAGCGACATGGCGGCGCCGACCGCGGTTCCGACCTCCTCGGCCACGGTTCCCGCTGTGGTCAACACCGATACGCCGCTGCCGGCGCCGACGAACACGCCGGTCGGTACGGCCACGGCCATCCCTACGGAGACCCAGACCGCGGAGCCCACCAAGACGCCGATCCCGCCGGATACCGCGTCGCCCACGCCTTCCCGCACGTCCACGTCGACGGCGGAGCCCACCTCAACGCGGACTCGGACGCGCACCCTGACCCCTAGCGCGACCTCGACCGCCACGGCGACGCCGACCCAGCCGCGCGTGATCAAGCTGCAGTTCTCCGGCTCGATCTCCCAGATCGGCCAGGATTCCTGGCAGGTCGGCGGCGAGACGGTGCTCGTGACCGCGGAGACGGTGATCGACAAGCGCGGCGGCCCCGCCGAGGTGGGAGCCTGGGCGCGGGTCACGGCGGTACGGCGCGACTCGGATGGCGCGCTGGTGGCGCTCGAGATCGTCATCGAGCGTCCCGCCGCGCGCGAGCCCGAGGTCACCGAGTTCCAGGGCCTGATCGAGTCCTTTACCGACGCCGCATGGGTGGTCAGCGGGCAGGCGGTGCGCATCGCGCCCGATACGACCATCGAGGGCACGCCGGTGGTGGGGCGAATGGCCGCAGTCCGGGCCAAGCGTTTCCAAGATGGACCGTGGACCGCCACGCATATCCGGGTCTTGGAGCCCGAGATCGTCGTGCAGTTCGAGGGCGCCATCCAGAGCTTTTCCGCCACCGAGTGGGTCGTGGAGGGGCGCGCGATCAAGATTACCGCCGAGACGGCCATCGAGGGCGCTCCGGCGGTGGGCCGGCTGGCCGAGGTAGAGGCCGTGCAAAAGGCGGACGGCACTTTGGTGGCGCGCTGGATTCGGGTGTCTGCGGAGCCAGAGCCGTCGCCAACGGTGGCTCTGGTGCCAGCGACGCCAACGCCCGCGCCGACGCAGGGCACCGCGGTGACGCCAGAACCGTCGCCGCTGCCCACGGAGACGGCCATCTCGCAGACGCAGCCGACGCTCGCCGCCAAGACGCCGGGCGTGGTGCGGCCGCGGCCAACGTCCAATCCGATCGTTATGCCCTGAGTGTGCGACACCAATCTGTTGCGATGCGTTCCTGGGGGAATACAACTCGCCATCACGTCCGTTGGCGCTGCTGCCTGTTCGTGGCGCTTCAGGAGGCCTCGTCATGGGTAGAAAAACCTTACTGATCTCCTTGCTCCTGCTCTCCCTCTTCCTTGTGCCGAGATCAGCAAGCATCGCCGCTGCTCCCAGGGCGGGTTTCTATGGCTATATCACGCTGGATGGCAAGGCTTTACCACCCTATGCGTCGCTCACCGCCTGGATCGGCGATGCCAAGGTCGCCGAGGGCGTCTGCTACTGCTATCTGAACCAGTCCATCTTTATGATGGATATCGCGGCCGATAATCCCGCTCGCGCGGGCCGCGATGGCGGCCAGGAAGGCGAGGCGATCACCTTCAAGGTCGCCAATGTGGCCGTGGACCAGACCCTGGTCTGGCATGCGGGAGCGAACACGCGCGTCTCCCTGTCCGCGGTCACGCCGCCGCGGCCCACCAAGGTGCGCTTCGAGGGGCGCATCTCGGCCATGACGCCCGTCGGAGGCGCGGGAGACGTGCTGTGGACCGTGGCCGGCCAAGACGTGCTGGTGATCGCCTCCACCGTCGTGGAGCCAGCGGGCTATCAGCCCGTCATCGGCGACTGGGCGCTGGTGTATGCCAGCGGTGATGGCAGCGGCTCGCTGGTGGCCGAGCGAATCCAGGTCCGCATCGGCGCCATCGAGGCGACCCCTTACGAGCTCAGAGGCAACATCGAGGCCATCGAAGGCGCCGGTTCGGCGTTGAGGCTCACCGTGTCCGGCGCCAAGGTAGTCACCGACGGCGAGACCCAGATCGTCGGCGAGATCGCCCTGGGGCGCATCGCCGACGTGCGCGGCGAGCGGCGGGCCGATGGGTCGGTGCTGGCCCGACGCATCGTCACCTCAGCGCCCGGAGAGGCCGCGCAACAGGTCGAGTTCGAGGGCGTCATCGAGGCGATGCAGGGCGACTGGTGGACCGTATCCGGCACCCGCGTGTGGATCGCGGGCGCCGAGATCCCTCGGCAAGGTCACGTGGGGTTGACCGCGGAGGTGTCCGGAGCGCAGCAGGCGGACGGCTCCGTGCGGGCGACCTATATCCTCGTGGAGGAGATCAACCCGTCCGAGGAGCAGCGGTTCAGCGGGCGCGTCGTCTCGATGGCCCGCGAGTCGTGGACCCTCAGGCTCGATTCGGGCGTGCAGCAAGTCGTTTATCTGGACGCGAGCTCTTTTATAGACGAGAGCCGCGCGCCGGCTGCGGCAGGAAACCTGGCCAGCGTGCTGGCCATACAGCGCCAGGATCACACCTTGTTGGCGTTGCGGATCCGTTTGGAGAGGCCCAACTAGCGAGCTGCGCAACAATCCATCCATTCACCGGGCACAGGGAGCGGTTATGCCTTGTGTCCGGCCTGTCGTTTTCCGGGCTCTCCTGGCATAGAGAGGCAAGGCGTGTCCAAAACCGCCCGTGACCGGTTCAGAACATGGCTGCTTGTAGGGGGGATCTGTTTGCTGGGCATGACGGGCCTCCTCTCTGTGGCGCGCGCGGGTTGGGCCAGCGCGCAGGCGGTGCCGCCTGCCACGGGCTGGCCGGTGCGGCAAAACGTCTCTCAGACCGTCGGCGAATCGCGAGTGCCAGCCATAGCCGTGGATCGGCGCGGCTACGTGCATATCGTCTGGGAAGAGGGGCGCTACCTCTATCATAGCTACTGGGACCTGGTGCAGTGGTCGATCCCCTGGCGCGTGACCGTTGGCGAGCAGCCCTCGCTGGCTATCGACTCGAACAACGTGCCTCACCTGCTCTTCGTCAACGAGTTTCGCGGCAAGTACCAGATCTATTATTGCCAGTGGACAGGGGGCTTTTGGTCGTTGCCGCGCAACATCTCGAACACCAGCGGCGTCTCGGCGATCCCCGATATCGCCATCGATTCCAAGAACACCTTGCATTTTGTCTGGACGGACAATTCGCCAGGCTACAATGTGATCTATCATGGCCGCTGGACGGGCATGTTCTCCATCAACATGCCGATCCCGCAGGCGCGGGGCAGCGTGGCCTCGCTGGCCATCGGCGGCGATGACGTTTTGCACGTGGTCTGGCAAGATCGCGACAGCCTCGACGAGCCTTACGAAGTGTATCACACCCAATACGCTGGCAGCAGTTGGAGCTTGCCCGAAAACCTGTCGGACAGCGATAACCCCTCCACCATCCCCGATATCGCCGTGGATCGCGACGGCCTGGCCCATATCACCTGGGAAGAGCGGGTGGATAGCCGGGACCAGGTCTATTACGCCGGCGGGCGCAGCTTTTTCTGGTCTCTCCAAGAAGCGGTCTCCAACGGGTCCGGCGATGCCTATCTGCCCAGCATTGCGGTGGACGGGCGGGGCTTTTCCCATATCGCTTGGGACCAGGCCGACCAGCTCTATTATCGGCGGCGGCTGGCCCTCACGCTGCCCTGGCTGGGCCAGCAACTCGTCTCCGAGAGCGCCACCGGCGTGGCGGATGTCGTGCTGGCCGCGGGACCGGATGGGGCCATCCATGCCGCTTGGGCCGAGCAGTTGCCCGACGGCAATTGGGAGATCATGTACGGGGCCTCTGAGCCCGAGTTTCGCTACCGCGGCACCCTGCCCCTGATCGTCGTGGACTGAACCCGCCGCACTCCTCCTGCTCGTGGCAGGACTCTGCCGCCCGATCCTCGCGCCGGCGCGAACCCCCGTCTATTTGCAGCTACAGTCAAAACAGGTTATAATTATCTGTCAGGTGTGCGCCAGGTCTTGCAGACGCGCACCTTTCACTGCCATCATAGCTTGAGGTGAAACTAGATGACCAAGAGGACTTTTCAACCCAAGAAGCGTCGCACGTACAAGGTGCATGGTTTCCGTCAGCGCATGAAGACCCGTGACGGCCGGGATGTGCTGAAGGAGCGACGGGCCAAGGGGCGCAAGCGTTTGACCGTGGAGCTGCCGTTCAAGCTGGCCAAGCAATAGGCGTGAAGAAGGAGCAGCGCCTGCTCAAGTCGCGGGACTTGGAGCGCGTGCTGAAGGGCAACCGCTCCTGGGCCAATTCCATGCTGGTGGTGTGCGTGATGCCCAACGATCTGCCGCACAGCCGCTTCGGTTTTGCAGCCAGCAAGCGAGTTGGCAATGCGGTCGCCCGAAACCGCGCCAAGCGTCTCATGCGCGAGGCAGTGCGCTTGAACCAGACAGCGATCAAGGCAGGATCGGATATGGTGCTGATTGCGCGCAAGCGGACACCGCAGGCCAATCTGCACCAAGTGGCCGCGGCCTTGCTCCAATTGCTCAGCCAAGCCAGGCTGTGGCAGGGAGACCTCTCCCAAGGAAGCGCGTCATCCTGATGAGGCGAATCGCGCTCAGCTTGATCCAATGGTACAAGGATTCGATCTCTCCTCACAAGCCGCCTTCTTGTCGGTTCACGCCAACTTGCTCCTCCTACGCGTATGAGGCGATCGACAAGTACGGGCTGCTCAGAGGGGGGTGGATGGCGCTGAAGCGACTCAGCCGCTGTCACCCGTTTCACCCAGGCGGCTATGACCCCGTTCCCTGAGGGCAGCCGCTAGAGGCGGCACGCTATTAGGCGGGCCCGCCTTTTGCATTTCCATAAGGAGCATCTATTGAAGAGTATCTGGACCAAGGGTCTTGTGGCGGCCCTCGCGCTGGCGCTGCTTGTGACGGGCTGCTTCGGCGCCCGCGTTGCGCCGGGATGGGCTGGGGCCGAGGCGGCGAACGATGTCGTCTATTACGCATCTTCCGCGGGCAAGGTCTATAGCCTGGACGCTCTATCGGGGGCGCAGCGCTGGGTGTATCCCGTGGAGGAGAAGGAAAACCTCGGCGCTCTCTTTGCGCGTCCCATCGTTGCTGGCGAGCTGTTGCTGGTGGGGTCCGGGGATAAGAACCTCTATGCGCTGAACGTGTCGGATGGCCAGTTGCGTTGGCGGTTTCTGACCGGCGGCTCGATCTATGGCGCCGCCGCTGCGCAGGATCAGATGGTCTATGTCGCCTCTTCGGATCGCCAGGTCTATGCGCTGGAGGCAAGCACCGGGGCCAAAAAGTGGTCCTTCGAGACGGGCAACTGGGTCTGGTCGGCCCCGCTGGTGGCGGAAGGGCGCGTCTATGTGAGCTCCATGGACCACAAGGTCTACTGCCTGGATGCCAGCACGGGCCAAAAGATCTGGGAATACAGCGTGGGCGCGGCCATGGCCGGGACGCCCAGCTATGCGGAGGGGATGATCCTGGTCGGCGCGCTGGATAGCAAGGTCCATGCGCTGGACGCGCAGACCGGCGCGCCCAAGTGGTCCTTCGAGACCGCGCGCAAGCCCTTCCTGAATTGGAAATTGCCCGCCGGACGGTGGTTCTGGGGCCAGCCGCTGGTCGTCGATCAGGTGGTGTTCGCGGGATCGCTGAATGGCAAGGTGTACGCTCTCGAACTGGCCACGGGGCAGGAGCTTTGGCAGGCCGATTTGGAAGGGCCTGTGCTGGCGGGATTCGCGCATAACGGCGAGTACCTCTATGCCGTCACCGAAAAGGGCGACCTGTACCGCATCGATGGCGCGCAACAGCCCGTCAAGCTGGCCTCGGCCGGCGGCACCGTCTTTGCGCAGCCTGTCGTCAACAACCAGATCGTCTATCTGCCCCTCTCTACCGGCTCGCTATTGGCGGTGGACGCGGGATTCGGGGCGGAGCGTTGGCGGTTTTCTCCCAAGTAGCGTACCCAGGAGGTAGGTAGTAGGTGTCTTCTACAGAGTCCAAGCCGGAGATGCCCTCGCTCCCCCAGTTCAAGCTGGATGCCAAGTTCTTCAAGTGGGTGGCGATCATCACCCTGGCCGTCTTTTTGCTGAACATGAAAAGCCTCGGCGAATGGTGGAATCTGCTCTTCTTTGAGCCGATGCTGAACTCGCTGCTGCTGATCTACCGGTATCTGGGGCATAGCTTTGCCCTGAGCATTCTGGTCTTTACCGTCCTCATCAAGCTCCTCACCTTGCCCATGACGCGCAAGCAGATGGAGACGACCAAAAAGACCCAGGAAATGCAGCCCCGGCTGGAAGAGCTCAAGAAAAAGTACGGGAACGATCAGGAGCGGATGAGCCAGGAACAGGTCAAGCTCATGCGCGAGTTGGGCATCAGCCCGACGGGGTGCATTGGGCCCATGCTGATCCAGTTCCCCATCTGGATCGGGCTGTATAACTCGGTGCTGCGCATCCTCTCCAACAACCCGGCGCAGCTCTTCGAGCTCGGCAAGCACGTCTATCCTTTTCTCCCGCAGCTCTCCAAGCTCGTGCCTTTCCAGAGCCGTTTCCTGTGGCTGGACCTGGCGCTGCCGGATCCATACTATGTCATGCCCATCCTGGTGGCCGCGCTGATGTGGGCGCAGCAAAAGATGATGGCTTCGCCCACGGCGGACGCGCAGCAACAGCAGATGAACCAGAGCATGGGGTTGATGATGCCCCTGATGTTTGGCTTTTTCATGTATTCGGCTCCTTCCGGCGTGGCGCTCTACTTTGTCATCTCGAACATTCTAAGTATTGTTCAGCAATACTTTACCACGGGGTGGGGCGGCCTTCTCCCCAAGAAAGCGTCGGCCAATGCGGGCGCTGCGCGGAACAATGCGTCTCCCGCCTCGAATTCGAAAGGCAAATCCGATGGAAGCAAAAGCCAGAAAAAGCATTCAGGTTAGCGCTAAAACCGTCGATCAGGCCGTGGAAAAGGGCCTGGCCCAGCTTGGCCTGAGCCGCGACCAGGTTGAGGTGCAGGTGATCAAAGAGGGCAGCCGCGGCGTGCTGGGCATCGGCGCCGAGGAGGCCCTGGTGAGCATCCTGCTGCCCGAGCCAGAGGCCCCGGTCGTAGAGGAACCGCCCGCGCCGGCCCCTAGCGCGGCGGGCGCGCCTCGCGCCGAGGCCAGATGGCGCCGCGATGAGGAGGATGACTCTGGGTACGTCCCAGCCCGACCCCGCGCCCGGGAGACGGGTGCGATGCCGGACGTCGATCCGGCTGCGGTGGCGCAAGAGTTCCTGCAAGAGCTCTTGGCGCACATGGGCATGGGCGGCGCGCGCGTCGAGTTGGTGGAGCAACCCGCGTCTGGCGAGGAGCAAGAGGATACCATCATCCTGAACGTGACCGGCGATGATCTGGGCGTCCTCATCGGGCGCCGCGGCGAGACGCTGCGCGATGTGCAGTTTATCACGCGCCTGGCCGTCAGCCGGCAGACCCAGAGCTGGCCCAACGTCGTGGTGGATATCGAGTACTACAAGATGCGGCGCGAAAAGCTGCTGGTGGATTTGGCCAAGCGCATGGCGGAAAAGGTCCAGCAGAATCATCAACCCATCGCTTTGGAGCCGATGCCTGCCCACGAGCGCAGGATCGTGCACATGGCCCTGCGCGACTGCCCCGGCGTCTTTACCGAGAGCACCGGTGAAGACGAGGCGCGCAAAGTCGTTATCATGCCGCGCCCATAGACCCTATGCGACAGACTGACACGAGCAATCTGAACCCTTTGCGCCCGCCGGATTTTGTGGCCGTCGGGCATGTGACCAAGGACTTGCTGGCTGATGGCGGCTTTTTGATTGGGGGCACGGCGACCTATGCCTCCGTCACGGCGCGCAATCTGGGCAAACAGGCGGCCATCGTCACCAGCGCCTCGGCGGACCTGGCGCTGGCGGAGCGGCTTCCCGGCGTCCAGATCTCGCTTCGCCCCGCCCAGGCGACGACGGCTTTCGAGAATATCTATGAAGGCGGCCGGAGGCACCAGTTCGTGCGGGCGGTGGCGGAGCCTTTGACCGCGGCGGACGTGCCCGAGGCCTGGCGGCGAGCCCCGATCGTCCTGCTGGGGCCCTTGGTCCGCGAGCTGGGCGCGGAGATGCTTTCGGTGTTTCCGGGCGCCCTGTTAGGCGTCACCGCGCAAGGATGGATGCGCCGCTGGAACAGCGACGGCCTGGTGCACGACCGCCGCTGGGACGAGGCCCACGCGGTCTTGCCGCTGGTGGATGTCCTCTTTTTCAGCTATGAGGACGTGGGCTATGACCTGGAGCGGCTCAAGGCGTATGCGTCCCTGGCCAAGACGGCCGTGGTGACCCATAGCCACCTGGGAGCCATCGTCTATCACGGCGGCAGGTCGCAGTGGTTCCCTGGCTTTCAGACCAAAGAGGTGGACCCGACCGGCGCAGGCGATGTCTTTGCCGCAGCTTACATGGTCGCTTACCACGAAATGGGCGATCCTTTCGAGCCCGCTCGTTTTGCCAACTGCACGGCCTCCCTGTCCATCGAGGGCCGGTCGATCTCGACCATCCCCTCCCGTGAGCAGGTGGAGGCGCGCTTGCGCGAGAACCGGCTGGTGGATGACTTGACGCCGGCGGAACGCGAGATGATCGACAGCGTGCTGATCTAGCGACGAGGCTGCCTTGCCCTGGCGCGGGGCAAGCCGCATGGTGGCGGACGGAGACCATGGCCCACATCTATACCCTGGCAAACCAAAAGGGCGGCGTGGGCAAGACCACGACCGCGGTCAACCTGGGCGCGTATCTCGCCGAGAGCGGCAAGCGCGTGCTTGTGGTGGACATGGACCCCCAGGCCAATGCCACGAGCAGCCTGGGCATCGACAAGGGCGGCATTGAACGCTCCATCTATAACGTCTTGGTCCAGGACGTGCCTCTCGCGGACGTGATCACGCTGACCAAGCGCCTGAGGCTGGACCTGGTGCCTTCCTCGCCCTCCCTGGCTGGCGCCGAGGTCGAGATGGTCAGTTTCATCTCCAGGGAGAATCGCTTGCGCCGGGCCCTGGAGCCCATCTCCCCCAACTATGATTACATCCTGATCGACCCTCCGCCCAGCCTTGGCTTGCTGACCGTCAACGCCCTCACCGCCGGACATGGCGTGATCATCCCCATACAGTGCGAA
This sequence comes from Chloroflexota bacterium, assembly GCA_012689325.1. Taxonomy (GTDB): domain Bacteria; phylum Chloroflexota; class Anaerolineae; order JAAYEA01; family JAAYEA01; genus JAAYEA01. The sequence continues at coordinate 21,960 of JAAYEA010000376.1, read as the reverse complement.
TACCTGGCGCTGGAGGGCCTTTCGCAGCTCTTGCAGACGATCAACCTCGTGCGCGATAACCTGAATACCCAGCTCGAGATTCGCGGCATCTTGCTGACCATGTTCGATACCCGCACCAAGCTCTCCCAAGAGGTGGTTCAGGAGGTGCGGCGCTATTTCGATCGCCGCGTGTTCAAATCGATCATCCCACGCAGCGTGCGTTTGAGCGAGAGCCCCAGCTATGGCGAGCCTATCCTGTCCTACGCCCCAACCTCCGCTGGCGCGATCGCGTATGAAGAGCTGGCGCGCGAGTTGCTCGCGGGCGACAAGGCCTAAGGAGGTGGATGGTGCCCAAGGATAGGATCGGTCTGGGGAAGGGGCTGGAAGCGCTGATCACCAGCACCTCGGCGTTCGAGCCCACCACGCCAGGGCTGGCCCTGATCGAGGTCAACGATATCGAGCCGAACCCCCGCCAGCCGCGCTCGCGCATCGAGCCGGACACCCTCCATGATCTGGCCGATTCCATCCGCGAGCATGGGCTGATCCAGCCGTTGGTGGTGACGCGCAAGCCAGGGGCGGGGCGTCCGGGCACGGCCAGCTATCAGTTGATCGCCGGGGAACGCCGCTGGCAGGCCGCGAGCATGGCGGGCCTGGAGCGGGTGCCGGCCATGATCAAGGAAGCCACCCAGCAAGAGATGCTCGAGCTGGCGCTGGTGGAAAACATCCAACGCGCCGACCTGAACCCCCTGGAAGAGGCGCTGGCCTATCAACACCTGGTGGACGAGTTCGGGCTGACCCAGGAGCAGGTGGCCGCCCGCGTGGGCAAGCACCGCGTGAGCGTCACCAATGCGCTGCGGCTGCTGCGATTGCCGGAGCCCGTGCAGCGGCTCCTGGCCGAGGGGAGCATCTCGGAGGGGCATGCCCGCGCCCTGCTGGCCCTGGATAGCCCCGAGGCGCAGCTCAAGCTGGCCGAACTGGTGCAACAGCGCGGCCTCTCCGTTCGGCAGACCGAAGAGATGGTCCGCCGCCTGTCGGCGCCTCGCGAGGCGGCGCCAGCGCGCCCCAACGCCTCCCCCGATACGCTGGCCCTGGAAAAGTCCTTTCGCGACGCGCTTGGCACCAAGGTGAACCTCTCGCGTGGGCGGCGGGGCGGGCGCCTGGTCATCTATTTCTACTCCGAAGAAGAGCTGCAGTCCATCTTTGAGACGATCGTCGCGCGCCCTGGGCGGGATGAAGCGTGAGTAGCCGGCTGGCGCGCATCGCGCAGGCCGCCACCCTGGTGATGGCGGCCTACGTCGTGAGCCGCGTGTTGGGGCTGGCCCGCGAGATGATCGTCGCTCGCCAATTCGGGACCAGCGCCGAGCTGGGGGCCTACCTGGCGGCCTTTCGCGTCCCCGACCTCATCTTTCAACTGCTGGCGGGGGGCGCCCTAGGCTCTTCGCTGATCCCCGTCCTTTCCGAGTATCTGGCCCACGGCCAGCATCGCGAGGGCTGGCGGCTGGCCAGCGCCATCTATAACCTCGTCGGCTTCCTGACCACGGGCTTTGCGCTGCTGGCCTTCGCGGGGGCGCGCCCGCTGGCGCAGGTGTTGGTTCCCGGGTACTCGCCCGAGCTGCAGGCCCTCACCAGCCAGTTGATGCGCCTCATGCTGGTGACGCCCATCATCTTTGGTCTGAGCGGCGTCTCCATGGCCGTGCTGAATGCCCACCAGCATTTCTTGCTGCCTGCCATCGCCCCCATCCTCTATAACCTGGCGATCATCGCCGGGGCCGTGTGGCTGGCGCCGCAGATGGGCGTGCATGGCCTGGCCATCGGCGTGGTGGTCGGCTCCGGGCTGCACCTGCTGGTCCAGTTGCCTGGCTTGTTGCGGCGGGGCTGGCGGTGGTTCCCCACCTGGGGGCGCCACCTCCCCGGCGTGCGCCAGGTGATCCGCCTGCTGTTGCCCCGCGTTCTGGGGCTGGCGGTGGTGCAGATCAACTTTATCGTCAGCACGCGCCTGGCCTCCAGGCTGGAGCCGGGCAGCCTGCCCGCCCTCAATTATGCCTTCTTGTTGATGATGCTCCCGCAGGGCGTGTTCGCCATGGCCCTGGCCACCGCCGCTTTCCCGGCCTTTTCCGACCTGGTGGCGAGGCAGCAGATACCCGAGTTGCGCCACACCCTGATGGTGATGCTCCGCGCGACCCTGTTCTTGGCTTTGCCCGCCGCGGCGGGGCTCTATATCCTGCGCAACCCAGTGATCGCCGTGCTGCTGGAAGGCGGCCGCTTCACCGACGCCTCCACCAAAGCCGTCGCCTGGGCCCTGCAGTTCTACGTGTTGGGCCTCCCCGCCTATGCCATCGTCGAGATCCTCTCGCGGGCCTTTTACGCCCTGCATGACACGCGCACGCCCGTGCTGGTGGGCGCGGCCACGGTGGCGCTGAATATCGCGCTGAGCCTGGCGCTCCTGGGGAGCATGGGCATCGGCGGGCTGGCCCTGGCCAACGCCGTGGCGGTCAACGTCGAGATGGTCTGGCTCTTGTGGTTCATGCACAAGTGGCTGGACGGCCTGGAGGGTGACAGGCTGCTCTCGGCCACCCTGCGCGTGGTGGGCGCGACGGCAGCGATGGCCGTGGCGCTGTATAGCGTGATGCGCGTGATGGGCGGCGGCTATCCCGGCTGGCTGGTGGCGGCCGCGGGGGGCATCATCGGCGGCGGGGTTTTTGTCGCTTCGGCGTGGATCTGCCAAGTCAGCGAGGTGCGCGCTGTGGGCAACTGGCTGGCAGGCCGGTTGCTTTCGCGGCGCCAGCGCCCGGGTTCGGCCGCCCAGCGCTAGACAGCCGAGGCCGTGAATGGGCAGTTTACAAAATCGTCGCACGATGTTATAATGGGACCAGTGGTTTGCAGGGCGCGCTAGCGCTGACGACAGGAGGAGGAGCAACCGATGAAAATCGCAGAGTTCGAGTTTCCCGATGATCTCTACTATGACAAAGAGCACGGATGGGCCCGGATCGACGGGGACACCATCGTGCAGGGCATGACCTCCTACGGCCAGAGCATTGCGGGGGAGATCATCTATGCCGAGGTTCCTCGCGCGGGGCGCGACGTGGAGCAGGGCAAACCCTTCATGTCCATGGAGTCCGGCAAATGGGTGGGCCGCGTCCAGGCCATCGTCAGCGGCAAGATCGCTGAGGCCAACGAGGAGCTCGAGTTCGATAGCGCGCTGATCAACCAGTCGCCTTACGAGGATGGCTGGCTGGTCAAGATCGAGGCTTCCAACCTGGCGGGGGATTTGAAAAAGCTGCTCAAAGCGACGGACCCTGCCTATGAGGCGTATGTCCGGGCCGAGATGGCCAAGTACGCCCAGTAGCGCGGCTCGCCAGAGCGCGGCCTACAGGAAACGATCCGGAGGACGAGCTATGCCCAGAGGCAGGCTCGTCCTCTTGCTATGTCGCGCGGTGGAGCCTGGCCCAGCTCAAGCCTGGGGCTGCTCCAGTGCGCTCTCGCGCAGCAGAGCCACCACCTCGTCATCGGAGGTCTGGTCGAAGGTCAGGTAGAACCCTCCCACCGCCCAAAAGTGCTCCGGCGTGGAGAGAAAGACCCCCTGATCTACTTCCTTGCTCAGCATCGCCGCCGTTTCCGGGGGTCCGACGGGGATGGCCAGGATCAGTTTGCGCAGGGGATGCTTGCGGAGGCTTTGAATCGCGGCGCGGGTCGTCGAGCCGGTCGCCACGCCATCATCCACCAGGACGACGATCTTGTCTTTCAGATCCAGCGGCTTGCGATCACCGCGATAGCGCTCCAACTGGCGCTCGATCTCTTTGGCCTGGCGCTCGCGCTCGCGCGCGATATAGTCGCGGGGGATGCCCAACCGCTGGATCAGCTCCTCGTCCAGCACAATGCTGCCATCGCCGGCGACCGCGCCCAGGGCCAATTCCGAGTTATACGGGGCGCCCAGCTTGCGCGTGATATAGACGTCCAGCGGCAGCCCCAGGGCCTTGGCGACTTGGTAGCCCACCACCACCCCGCCGCGCGGAATGGCCAGGATCACCACGTCCGGCTGGCCTTTCAGAAAACTCAGCGCTTCGGCCAGGGCTTGCCCGGCCTCGTGTCGATCTCGAAACTGCATAACGTGCACCTCCTTGTGCTACGCAGATAGGCGATGTATCATTTCCCGGCGAGCGGCAGGGCGGCCAGGTCCGTATAGATCGGGCCCTCTGGGCGCAGGTCGCTACGCACCAGGTGCACGGCCTCGACCTCGAGCGCCGCCAACTCGCCCACCGCTGAGCGCTCCACGGCCTGCCCCAGCGTCTCCAATTCGCTGCGCGTGGCGCTCTGATGCACGCGCGCGATGGTCAGGTGCGGCGAAAAGGGCCGGCGCTCCGGCGGATAGCCCAACTGGTCCATCACCTGATCCACCTCTCGCTGCAAGGCCAAGAGGGCCGCCGTCTCGCCTTGCAGGCCCACCCAGACGATGCGCGGTTGTCGCACGTCGGGAAAGCAGCCCAGGCCGGCAAGGACCAGGCGAAAGGGGCCGTGTTGGCTGCAACGCTCCCGCAGGGCCTCGGCGATCACTGGGATGTCGTCAGCGGGCACGTCTCCCAGGAACTTGAGCGTCAGGTGGATGCTCCCCGGCGCTGTCCAGCGGGCCGCGCGGGTGCCCGGTTTGCGGCCCAGGGCGTCTTGTAGCTGGCGCAGGGCCGCAACCGCGCGCTGGTCCAGGGCAATGGCGATGAAGGAACGGATATTCTCGACCATGCCAGCCTCATCTGCTTAGGTTTGCTCGGGCGGCCAGAGCAGCCTCTCGGCGTTGCCGCCCAGGATGCGGGCCAGGTCATCCTCAGCGAGCTCCGCGGCCCGCAGGTGCCGCAGCGCGCGCGGATAGCCAAGCAGTGGATAGTCCGTGGCGAACAGGATCTTGGGCCTGATGATCCGCGCGGCCAGGGCAAAGATGCTGCTATCGTAGAGAAACGGAGAGGCGGCCGTATCGTAATAGACCCTGGCCAGGACGCGCCGCACCTCCGGCATGAGCTCGTAAAAGGGCAACCCACCGCCCCAGTGGGCGCAGATGAGCGTGGCCCGCGGATGGCGCTTCGCCAGGCGGTAGACGACCTCCGGCGTATTGCAGCCCTTGCCGCAATAGGCGTGGCCCACGGGCTCGTTGGTGTGCGCCAGCAGCGGCAGCCCCTGCTCCTCCAGCCAATTCAGCAGAGGGTCCAGCACGTCCGCCTCGTCCAGCGTGTAGCCCTGCCCATCGGGCAAGAGCTCGCCCACGCCGCGAAAGCCCAGCTCAACACAGCGCTCCACCTCGCGGATCGCCGCCGCGCCGGAGCGCGGGTTGACCACGGCAAAGCCGATCAGCCGGTCGGGATAGCGCCGGATGGCCTCGGCGACATAATCGTTCGAGGCGCGGCACAGCCCCTCATCGGCCCAGGCAAAGCCAAAGGTCACGGCCTGGTCCACCCCATCGCGATCCATGTCGGCCACGAGCTCGTCGGCGGTCGCGAGCCGGGCCTTGGGGTTCTGGTAGAGGGACCGAAACCAGCCATCCCGCTCCAGGTAGCGCGCCCGGTCGCGGATGACCTCTGGCGACAGGATGTGGGTGTGCAGGTCGATGATCTTCATGGGCACATTTTGGCACAAGCGAGGGCAATTGTCAAAGCGGCGCCAAGCCACCGGCGGCATGGAAAGCCGGGCGGCATGGAAAGCCGGGCGGCTTGGCAAAAGGGGTGTTTTAGCATATCATAGGGTAGAAGACGTGGCGCCCCCGAGGCCCCGTTCAGGAGATGTGCCCCATGAAAGTCCAAGTGATCTACAACCCTGTGGCTGGGCAGCGTGACGTTCGCGCCGAGGTCAAGCAGGTCGCCGCCTATCTTCAGGCACGTGGCTGGCAGGTGCAGAGCGCCGAGACGCGCGCCGCTGGCGAGGCCACGGAATACGCCAGGCAGGCGGTCCTGGCGGGGTGCCACCTGGTGTTGGCGGCGGGCGGGGACGGCACGCTGAACGAGGTGGTGAACGGCCTGGCGGAGAGCCCGGTGGTGCTGGGCGTCTTGCCAATCGGTACGAGCAACGTGTGGGCCAAAGAGATCGGCATCCCGGTCTCGACGCCGCTGCATCACACCTCGTTGTTGCAGGCGCTGCATTCGCTGGAAGAGGGCGCCGTCTATCCCGTCGATACCGGGCAGGCCAACGAGCGCCGCTTTCTGCTCTGGAGCGGCATCGGCTTTGACGCCAAGGTGGTGGCGGACGTGGAGCCACAGTATGAGGCCAAGCGCCGCTGGGGCGCGCTGGTTTTCATCGTCGCCGGCGTGGCGTTGGCGACGAATTTCGTGGGCACCCGGGCCCGGATTACCCTGGACGGCCAGTACCTTCGCCAGCGCGTGATCCTCATCCTGGTCAGTAACACGCAGAAATATGGCGGCGGCTTGATCCGTCCCGCGCCCCAGGCTTGCTTTGACGATGGCTACTTTGATGTCTTTGTTTGCGAGGGGCAGGGCCCGCTGGCCACGGTGCTGCACGTGCTGGGCCTGCTGACCGAGCAGCATATGCGCAACCCGCGGGTTTCCTATCACCGGGTGCGCCACCTCAAGATCGAAACGAACCGCCCCATGCCTGTGCATCTGGATGGCGCGCCGGCGGGCGAGACGCCCCTGGAGATCCGCGTGCTGCCCAAGAGCCTCAATGTTCTCCTGCCGCGCAAGGTGCACAAGGACCTCTTTGCCGACCCCAATACGGTAGGGGTGCCGTTGGCCGAGTTTGTGCGCACCCTGCCGGAGCCCGCGCAGCCGCAAGGGGTATAGGCGCCCTCCGCCGTAGGTTTCAGGCCGCCTCCGTTTTGTGCTATAATAGCGGGTGTGGCCCACCCTCGCACCGGCGCCTCGTGCCCTTGGCATGGGACGTCGCAAGGAGCGTTCATTGTACGGTCGTGACCTGATATTCATGCTCTACATGCTCGTGAGCCTGGTCTTGAGCATCACCGTTCACGAGTTTTTCCATGCCTGGATGGCCAACTATCTCGGCGATTCGACAGCCAAGCGCATGGGCCGCGTCTCGCTGAACCCTCTGGTGCATCTGGACCCCATGGGATCGGTGATGATGCTGATGGCCGTCTATAGCGGCATTGGGTTGGGCTGGGGCAAGCCGGTGCCGGTGAACCCCTACAACACGCGCCGGGACCCGCGCACGGCGATGGGCATCATCGGCGCCATGGGGCCGGTCTCCAACCTGATCCTGGCGACGGTGGTCGCCATGCCATTGCGGTTCGGGACCCTGACCTCGGGGGTCGCGTACGAATTCCTGTACGTGCTGGCGAGCGTAAACATCAGCCTGGCGGCCTTTAACCTCTTGCCCTTCCCCCCGCTGGACGGCTATAGTGTGTTGATGGCGATCCTAAACCTCATCCGCAAGCCCTGGGCCTACCGGGCGTTTCAGACGCTGGCGCGGTTGGAAGCGCACGGGCCGATGCTTCTGTTGCTGCTGATCATGGCCGACTCGTTCATGCCCTTTAGCTTGATGGGGCTGCTGATCGGCCCGCCGATACGGCTCTTTAGCAAGCTCGTCCTGGGGATATGAGCGCGCTTGCCAGGGCGGCGTATCGCGTCCGGCAGTTCGCGGCGGCGCTGCGAGCTGAGCTATGGCCCACGCCGCTCCCGGACCTGCGCGGCGCGCTGGGCGAGGCGGAGGGGGCGATCTTCCGGCGCCTTTCGCGCGCCGATCAGCGGCATAGCGTGGCGGTTTGGCAGACGCTCCGCGCGCGCGGGGTCGCCGACCCGGATTTGCTGAAGGCCGCGCTGTTGCATGATGTGGGCAAGGCGGGAGCGGACGGGGCCAGCGGCCGGATTACCCTGGCGCATCGCGTGATCCATGTCCTGTTGCGGGCTGTGGCGCCCGCCGCCTGGCGGCGGCTCGCCCAGAGCCGCCCTGGGGATTGGCGCCACGCCTTTTACGTGCAGGAGCACCACGCGGCCATCGGCGCCGAACTGGTGCTGGGCCTCGGCGCGCCTGCGCTGGTGATCGATCTGGTGCGCTATCATCAAGAGGGCGGCGAGGACCAGCCCGCGCTGGCCTGGCGGCTCGCGCTGCTGCGCCAAGCGGATGCGTCGAACTAACGGCCCTTTGGCGGAAGGACACGAAATGACCAAGACGCGCGTGACCATTGTGGGTTTGGGGGCGATCGGTTGCTCCCTGGGCCTGGCGTTGCAGCGATCCGGCGCCGAGGTCGAGATCACCGGCCACGATAAGGAGCCCTTGGCTTCGCGTCAGGCACAAAAGATCGGCGCGGTGCACAAGACCCACTGGAACTTGATCTCGGCCTGCGATGGCGCTGACCTGGTCGTCCTGGCGATCCCGCTGCAGGGCATCCGCGATACCCTGAAGGCGCTGGGCGGCGAACTGCGCTCCGGCTGCGTGGTGACCGATACCGCCACGGTCAAGACCCCGGTGGCGGCGTGGGCCGCGGAATCCCTGCCCCAGGGAGTGTACTATGTGGGCGGGAACCCCATTGTGGCCACGGAGGGCGCCGGCGCCGACGCAGCCAAGGCTGACCTTTTCCAGGAAGCCACCTGGTGCGTTGTCTCCTCTGCTCCCGCCTCTTCTGACGCGATCCAGCTCGTGACGAACGTGGTGACGTCCTGCGGGGCCAAACCCTACTTTGTGGATGTCTATGAGCACGATGGGCTCTTGGCCGCCACCGACCACCTGCCGACGGTATTGGCCGCGGCGTTGCTGAAGGCGGTGGGCGCCAGCCCGGCGCTGCGCGAGATGCGCAAGGTGGGCAGCCAGCAGTTGGCGGTGGCCACCTTGCCGGCCTGGGCCGAGGCGGCCACGTCGCGGGACGTCTGCTTGCTGAACCAGGAGAACATCCTCCGCTGGCTGGAGGTCATGCAAGCCACCCTGCGCGAGGTGCACGAGTTGCTCGCCGGCGGCGACGAGGCGCAGGTGGGCGCCTTTTTCGAGGAGGCGCGCGCCAGTTGGCGCCAATGGCAACGCGGCGAGAGCGCCGAAACCAGCGAGGTGTCGCTCAGCGATGTGATGCCCTCCATGCGCTCCATGCTCTTTGGGCGCTTGCGCAGCCTGGATCGCCCCGCCGGCAAGAAGCGATCCGATGATGCCCCTTAGCAGGATGATCACGCGATTTGCGGGAGAAAGGACCAAGATGGGAGAAAGCACAGTCCCTAGCATCTCGGCAGTGCTGCCAGCCTGGAACGAAGAGGCCAACGTGGAAAAAGCGGTCCGCGACGTGACCGCGGTGCTAGAGTCCCTGGGCGGCGACTTTGAGGTGATCGTCGTGGATGATGGGAGCCGGGACCGCACCGGCGAGGTGGTCAAGGGGCTGATGCCCGAGTTCCCGCGCCTGCGATTGGTGCCGCACCCCGTGAACCGCGGGTATGGCGGCGCGCTGCGCTCGGGGTTCACGGCGGCCACCAAAGAGCTCGTCTTTTTGACCCCGGCGGATAACCAGTTCGACGTTCAGGAGTTGCACAAGCTCTTGCCGCTGATCCCCGAGGCGGATATCATCAACCCCTATCGCGCCAATCGCCAGGACCCCGCCCATCGCCGCCTGAACGCGGCCGCCTGGAACGGTCTGATGCGGCTGCTCTTTGGGTATGTGGCCCGGGATATCGACTGCGGCTTCAAGCTGTTTAGGCGCGCGGTCATCAATCGCGTGACGCTGACCTCCAATGGGGCCTTTTTGGATACGGAGCTATTGGTGGGGGCCAAGGCGCGCGGCCTGCGCATCGTGGAAACCCCCGTCACACACCTTCCTCGCACCGCTGGTTCACAGACAGGCGCCAAGCTCAGAGTGATTCTCAAGGCTTTTCGCGAACTGATCCGTTATTGGTGGCGTCTGAGGCGTGAGCTGGCGAATGAGAGAAAACAAGAGCAGCTATAATGTCCTCATGATCGCTCCGACGAGCTTTTTTGCCTCGTACGGATGCCATGTTAGAATACTGGAAGAGGCGCGCGTCCTGGTCAAGATGGGCCATGAAGTGACCATCGTGACCTATCACAACGGGCAGGACGTGGAGGGGTTGCGCATCGAGCGGACCCTGCCCGTCCCCTGGCGCAAGGGCTATGAGGTGGGGTCGTCTCGCCACAAGGTGGCCTTCGATCTCTTGCTGGCCGCCAAATGCGCCAGTTTCACCAGGCGGCGCCCCGATATCATCCATGCGCACCTGCATGAGGGCGTTTTCGCCGGCTATCCCATGAGCCTGCTGTGGGATGTGCCGCTGGTGTTCGACTTTCAGGGCAGCATGACCAGCGAGATGGTGGACCACCATTTTTTGAACCCGGAGGGGTGGCTTTTCAAGCCCTGGCTGCGCCTGGAAAAGACGCTGAACCGGCTGCCGCATGCGATCCTCACCAGTTCGCTCCATGCGGCGCAGCTTTTGCAGGACCAGTTCCATGTGGACACGTCGCTGATCACGCCCATCCCCGATTGCGTCAACGCCGATGTCTTTTCGCCAACGTTGCGCCAGAGCGCGCGCGTGCTCAAGATGCAATGGGGGATCCCGGCCGAGCGGCAGGTCGTGGCCTACCTGGGGTTGCTGGCCGAGTACCAGGGGACCGGGCTGCTCTTGGAGGCCGCCAAGCAGGTGGTCCGCGCCCGCCCCAAGACGCACTTTTTGATCATGGGCTACCCGGGCGTGGAGCGCTATCGGATGCAGGCGCACGGCCTGGGGCTCGATGATTATGTGACCTTTACCGGGCGGGTGCCCTATCCGGAGGGCGCGCCGCGCTTTCTGGCGATGGGCGATATCGCGGTGGCTCCCAAGCTCTCCGCCACCGAGGGCAGTGGCAAGCTGCTCAACTATATGTCCATGGCTATGCCGGTGGTGGCTTTCGATACGCCGGTCAGCCGGGAGTACATGGGCGAGCATGGCGTCTATGCGCCGCCAGGGGACGTGGCCGCATTCGCCGAGGCGCTCATTGCCTTGTTGGACGACCCGCAGCGGGCCGCGTCGTTGGGGCAGCAATTGCGCCAGCGCGCGGTGGACCGCTACTCCTGGGATTGGGCCGGCGGGCAGATCACCAACATCTATCAGGGGCTGCTGAGCTGACCCTGGCGCAAGGGAACTGCGAGTTGAGCATGGCCGAATTCGTACATCTCCACGTGCACAGCGAGTATTCGTTGCTGGATGGCATGAGCCGGCTAAGAGGCCTTTGCCATCGCGCTCACGACGCGGGCTCGCCCGCCATCGCCCTCACGGACCATGGCGTGATGTATGGCGCGATCGATTTCGCCCACGCGGCCCAGGACTATGGCGTCAACCCCATCATCGGCTGCGAGCTGTATGTCGCCCCGCGCTCCATGACCGACAAAGACCCCAAGTTGGACACGCACCCCTACCACTTGGTGGCGCTGGCGGAGAACCAACAGGGCTATCAGAACCTGCTCAAGCTCGTCTCCCGCGCGCACATGGAGGGCTTTTACTATCGCCCGCGCGTGGACCATGCGCTCCTATCCCAGAATACCGAGGGGATCATCTTTCTTTCGGCCTGCATCTCGGGCGAGGTCCCGCGCCTGATCGCGCAGGGGAGCCGGGAGAAGGCCCGCGAAGCGGCCATCTGGCATCGCGACACTTTTGGCAAGGACCACTTTTACCTCGAGCTGCAGCGGCATGCTGGCGTGCCCGAGCTGGACCAGGTCAATGCCGAATTGATTGCCCTGAGCCGGGAGTTGGATCTCGGCTTGGTGGCGACCAACGATGTCCACTATATCCGCAAAGAGGACGCTGCCGCCCAGGAGCTGCTGCTGGCCATCCAGACCGGCACCACCATGGATGACCCCAAGCGCATGACCATGTCCTCGCCGGATTACTATCTGCGCAGCCCCGACGAGATGGCCGAGCTTTTTGCCTCGGTCCCACAGTCGCTGACCAACACGCTGGCCATCGCGGAGCGCTGCCATGTCAATCTCAACCGCACCCAATATCACCTGCCCCCGTTCGATGTGCCGGCGGGATATGACGCCGAGAGCTACCTCCGCTACCTGAGCGAGGAGGGTATCAAAAGGCGCTATAGCGTCATCACGGCTGAGGTCACGCAGCGCCTGTATTACGAGCTGGACCTGATCCATCGGCTTGGCTTTGACACCTATTTCCTCATCGTCTGGGACCTCTGCCGCTATGCGCGAGAGCACGGCATCCTCATGTCGGTGCGTGGCTCCGGCGCGGGCAGCATCGTGGCCTATTCGCTGAACATCACGGCGCTGGACCCGCTCAAGCACGACCTGCTCTTTGAGCGTTTCCTGAACCCTGGCCGGGTGACCATGCCCGATATCGACCTGGATATCCCCGACGACCGCCGCGAAGAGATGATCCAGTACACGGTCCAAAAGTACGGCCAGGACCGCGTGGCGCAGATCATCACCTTTGGCACCATGGCGGCCCGCGGCGTGATCCGCGACGTGGGCCGGGCGCTGGGCGTCCCGCTGCCGGAAGTGGACCGCGTGGCCAAGCTGGTGCCCTATGGCCCCAAGGTCAAGCTCAAGGACGCGCTGGAGGAAGGCTCACCCCTCCAGCAGATGTACGCGTCGCAGGACTATGTCAAGGATTGGATCGACAAGTCGCTGGCGCTGGAAGGCGTGGCTCGCCATGCCTCCACCCACGCGGCGGGCGTGGTCATCGGCGATAAACCGCTCACCGAGTATGTGGCCCTGCAGCGCGCGCCCAATGGCGAGGGCACCCTGGCCACCTATTCCATGACGGCCCTGGAAGAGATCGGCCTGCTCAAGATCGACTTTTTGGGGCTTTCGACGCTGACCATCTTGCAGCGCGCCATGGATCTGGTCAAGCAGCAACATGGCATCGAGCTGACCCTGGAGACGATCCCGCTCGACGATCCCAAGGCGTTCCAGATCCTCTGCGCTGGCGAGGTGACCGGCCTCTTTCAGCTCGAGAGCGCGGGCATGCGGCGGACCCTGGTGGAGCTGCGCCCCACGGTGTTCGAGGACGTGGTGGTCCTGATCTCACTGTATCGCCCCGGCCCGATGCAGTTCATCCCCAACTATATCAAGCGCAAGCATGGCGAAGAACCGATCGAGTATCCGCACCCCGCGCTGGAGCCGATCCTCAAGGAAACCTATGGCGTCTGCGTCTACCAGGAGCAGATCCTGCGCATGGCTCGCGACGTGGCCGGTTATTCCATCGGCGATGCCGACCTGTTGCGCCGCGCCGTCTCCAAAAAGAAGGAGAAGGAGCTGACCGCTCACCGCGAAAAGTTTGTCGCGGGGGCGATGGAGCGCGGCCTGTCCGCGGAAGAAGCCAACACTATCTTTGACTCGATCATGTATTTTGCCAACTATGGCTTCAACAAGCCGCACAGCGCCGCCTATGCCATGGTCACCCTCTATACGGCTTATCTCAAGGCCAACTATCCGGTAGAGTACATGACGTCGCTCCTCTCCGTCGAGCGGAACAACACGGAAAAGCTGGGCTTGTTGACCAATGAAGCGCGGCGGATGGGCATCGAGGTGTTGCCGCCGAGCGTGAACGAGAGCGACCTGGACTTTGCGATCACCTATATCCCCGAGGACCAGGTCAAGTGGGCCGCCGACAATGCCGGGCTGGCGCTAAGCCTGCCGCCGGGCGTGACTGGCCGGCCGGCCATCCGTTTTGGCCTGAGCGCCATCAAGAATGTCGGCGAGGGGCCGGTGCAGGCCATTCTGCAGGGCCGGAACGGGCAACCTTTCCAGAGCATCGACGACTTTTGCGAGCGGGTGGACCTGCGCCAGGTGAACCGTCGCGTGTTGGAATGCCTGATCAAAGCTGGCGCGCTGGATAGCTTTGGCGGGCGCGGCCAGTTGCTCGAGATCGCGGAGCGCATGGTGAACTATAGCCACCAGCGCCATGCGGCCCAGGACATTGGGCAACGCAGCTTTTTCGACCTGGACGGCCTGAGCGACAGCAAGGACGGCGCCTCCCTGTTCTACCCCTTGCCGCGGATCGACCCGATCCCGGCCAAGGCGCTGAGCGCCTGGGAGAAAGAGCTGCTCAACACGTATGTCTCCGAGCACCCGCTGCAGGCGCTGATGCGCTTGCCCGCCGGCGTGATCCCTTGCAGCCAGCTTGACGTCTCGATGAAGGGCCAGATGGTGGAGGTGGCCGGCATGGTCACCAGCGTGCGCGTCATCACCACCAAGACCGAGAAGGCCATGGCCTTCGTCCAGCTCGAGGATCTGCACGGCTCCGTGGAGGTCGTGGTCTTTCCCAACGCCTATCAGGACATGGAGGCGTTGTGGACCGAGGACACGGTTCTGGTGGTCAAGGGGCGGGTGGATGATCGCGACGAGCGCGCCAAGTTGATCTGCCAATCGGCTCGGGAGTTCAACCCTACCGAGATCAGGGAAGATCATCCCCTGGCCGATCGGCCTCGGCAGCTCAGCATCACCTTCCAGCGGACCAGGGATCTGGACCAGGACCGGCGCCGGCTGAACCAGATCTGCGAGCTGCTCAAGAGCTATAACGGGCACGACCGCTACTGCCTCAAGGTGATCAGCCAGGCCGGGGTTTTTCAGGTGGATTTCCCCAACTATACCACCAAGTATAACCCCGAGCTGCGCCGCAAGCTCGATGATCTCTTGGGACAGGACTCGGTGCAACTGGATTGGGCGTAGAGGGCGGGACGCTGATGGCTGATCGCGGAGCGCACAACCTTGGGTCCAGCGCGACTCGCGGCGGGTCGGTGAGGTAGCATGCCAGCGAGGCGGCGCACGCGAGGGGGCGAGGGGCAGCGGCATGGCGCGCAGCGGACGCGGCGGGCGCTGTGTATGCTCGCCATTGCCTGGGCGCTGGTGGCTCTACCCTGCCTGGCCGAGGAGCCTCTCTGGCGGCAGACCTCCGGGCCGGCCGGGGCGCAGGTCTATGCCCTGCAGGCGGACCCGGCGCGCCCAGGCGTGCTCTATGCCGGAACGCGCGCGGGCTTGTTCCGCAGCCAAGATGGCGGCGCGAGCTGGCGGCTGGCCTTGCCGGAGGTCGCGCAATCCATCGCTTTTGCCCCCGCCTCCCCGATCGCGCGCGTTTTGGTTGGCACCCAGAGCGGCCAGGTTTACCAGAGCGCCGATGCGGGCGAGACCTGGGAGCTGCTGGGCTCTGTTTCTCCCTCCAAGATCATCTGGGCCCTCGCCGCGCACCCCTCCGAGCCCGCACACCTTTTTGCTGGCAGCGACGCGCTCTATCGCAGCCTGGATGGCGGGCGCTCCTGGAGCGCGCAGCCCTTGGCGGCCACGCGCGTGACGGCGCTGGCCCTCGCCGAGCGCGGGGACGCCATGTATGTCGGCACCGATCAGGGCTTGTTCATCAGTCGCGATGGGGGGCTCTCCTGGCAGGCAGCCGAGGGGCTGCCCGCGGTTGGCGTGGAGTCGCTGCTCTGCGCCGCGCCCTCGCCGATCGTGCTGGCCGGAACGCAGCGGGGCCTCTATCGCAGCGCGGACGCGGGCCAGAGCTGGCAGGCGGTCGGCGGCGAGAAGCTGAGCGGGCCAATCGGCGGGCTGGCGCAAGCGGCCTCATCCGGCGCGCTCTATGCCGCGGTCCGGGACCGGGGCCTGGCGCGCAGCGAGGACGGCGGGGCGACCTGGGAGTTGATCTCCGTGGGGTCGAGCCTGGGGATGGTGACCGCCTTGGCGACGGACCCCGGTCGCCCTGGGGCGTTATATGCGGGCACGGGGGCCGGCATTTTGCGCAGCGGCGATGCGGGCGCCTCGTGGGAGCCAGCGTCCGCGGGCCTGGTGGGCAGCGACGTCCAGGCGTTGCTCGCGTGGCCGGAGGGCCGCGGGCGCCTGGTGGCGGCGACGCACTGGGGCATGCACTATAGCGATGACGGGGGCCAATCCTGGTCGGATAGCCGCGGGGGCGAGGGGCTCAACGTCCTGGCCCTGGCCGAGGCGGGCCCCTTGTACGCGGGAACCTGGGGCAGCCAGGTCTATCGCAGCGATGACCGCGGCGCGTCCTGGCGGCTGGCGTGCGACGATGTGGCGTCGGGAGCTCCCGTCACGGCGCTGGCGGCCCTGTCCGGCGAGCCGGGGGCGCCGCGGCTGGTGGCCGGGACCGATGGGGCGGGGGTCTATTGGAGCCAGGACCAGGGCGCGACCTGGGAGGCGCTGGGCGAGGGGTTGGCGGATGCCAGCATCCTCTCCCTGGCTGCCGTTTGCTCCGAACGCTGCGCCCTTTACGCGGGGACGCGCGATGGGCTGTTCCGCGCCGAGCTTGCTTCTTCCGGCAAGCGCCCAACCTGGCAGCGACTCGCTGCTGTGCCGGCGGCGGAGGTCGTGGCCGTGCTCGCTGTGGATTCGGGCCAGGTCGTCTATGCGGCCCTGTCCGATGGCCTCTATCGCAGCGAGGATAACGGCAAATCCTGGGCGGTCGTGGGCGCGCGCTCGCTGGCGGCCCACGACGCGGCCCTGCAATGTCTGGCCGCGCGCGGGGGCAGCAAGCCAGCGCTCTACGCGGGCACGGATGCCGGCATCCTGGCGAGCCGCGACGGCGGTCAAACGTGGGCGCCGCTCTTTGCCGGCGGCTGGGTGAGCGCCGTGCTGGCCGATCCCGCGGAGCCGGGCAAGCTCTATGCCGCCGTGCGCGACAGCGGCGTCTGGGCCGGCGAGGACCGCCTGCCGGCCGGGTTCCCGTGGGCGTGGCTGGGCGTGGGCGGCCTGGTGGCGGCAGGCGCGGCGGGCGGGCTTTGGTGGGCCCGTCGCAACCGGACGTCCGAGGAGCCGACCCCGGTGCAGGCGCTGGAGGAACACTGGGAGCAGTGGGATGCCGAGATCGGGGCGGCGCTCATGGCATCGGGGCGCGCGGCCGCCGAGGCCCTGCCCAGCATACCGCTCGAGCTGCGGCCGGGGGCGCTGCAATGCTACCGGGAGGTGCACCCCGAGCAGGACTTGACCTGGCGGGCCGAGTCCGAAAGCCTGGAGCTGCCCGACTCCAAGCGCGTGGAGACGTTCCTGCGCAACTGGCGGGCGGCGCAGGACAGCCTGGCGGACCCCGCCTCCTTTCGCGCGGCCACCTCGCGACTTATCAACCAGTTGTGCAACTTTATGGGCTTTACGCGGGTCACGAGCCGGACCTACAAGCAGCTCCATGCCTACGTCGTGGAGGGCCCCACGCTGCGCCTGCGCCTTCCGCCGCGTTTCCCCATCATCTTTATGCGCCAGTCCAGCTTTGGGCCAGAGGATATCCAGGACCTGCGCAACGTCATGGATGTTTTGCACATGACCAGCTATTTCGCCCTGGTGCTGGTCTTTGGGGCGGACGCGACGCAGCCCAGCCGCGCTGCCGATCTGCGCGAGCTGGCCAAAACGGGGGCGCACGATTTCGTCGTGCTGGATTTCCCCGATGTTTTCGGCACCATCGCGGCCCGGCGGCGCGAGCAGCACCTGACTCGCCTGCTGCTGCAACAGATCGATCTGGCGGTGGTCTGCCCATACGTTACTTTCGGGCCGGTCCCGGAGAGCATGTTCTTTGGTCGCGACGCCGAGATCAAGACCATCTTGCGCACCGTGCAGGACCGCAGCTTTGCCATCGTGGGCGGGCGCAAGATCGGCAAGACCTCGGTACTGATGCAGGCGAACCGCCTGTTGGGCGAGACGCCGGGCTATCAGCCGTTCTACGTGGATTGCCAGGCCGTCCAGGATGAGGCCGCCTTTTTGGAGGCGTTTCGCAGCCGCTGGGGCGTCGACGCGCCCGCTTCCGCCGAGGACGCCTTTGAGCAGATGCTGGCGCGGTTGCCCGCCAAGAAGGGCGATGCCGAGGCACTGCGCGTGTTCCTGTTGGATGAGGTGGACGAGCTCCTGGCGCATGACGTGGCGCGCCAGGAAAAGCTCTTCCGCGCCTTCCGCGCGCTCTCGCAAGAGAACCGCTGCCGCTTTGTCTTTTGCGGGGAGCGGGTGCTCAACGCGCGGCTGAACGACGCGCAATCGCCCCTGTTCAACTTTTGCCAGACGCTGCGCCTGACCCACCTCTTGCCCGCGGATGCGGAACGGGTCATCCTGGAGCCGATGCTCGAGATGGGCATCCAGGTTCCCGACCCCGACGCCCTGGTGGAGGCGATCCGCGACGTCTCTTCCTGCCATCCCAACGTCGTGCAGTATATCTGCCAGCAGCTCTTGCTGGGGATCAGCGCGCAGGAGCCCCGGCAAGCGACGGTTGAGGCGCTGGAGGGGGTCATCGGGTCGCGCTTTTTCGCCGAGTACTATATGGCCGTGATCTGGGGCAGCGCCAGTCCCCTGGAGCGGCTGATCACCCTGTTGATGATCGACAACCCGCTGGTGACGGCGAGCGACCTGGCCGGCCTCCTGCGCGATCGCTGCGCGCTGGAGGTCCAGACAGCGGCCCTGGACGAGGCGCTGGAGCATCTGGTGCTCTGCTCGGTGCTGGATCGGCAGCGGCAGTATTACGCCTTTGCCGCGCAGTCCTTCCCCGATATCGTGGAGGGCACCCAGGATGTGCCGGCGCTGATCGAGGGGCTGCAGCAGCAGATCGCCGCGCCTCACCCCGAAGGAGAAGCTGATGCGGGACCGCAAGTTCAAGACTAAGGGGCCCCTGGACCCGGCCCAGGACCGCGACGTGCTGATCGAGCGCCGCGAGGTGTGGCAGGTTCTGCGACTGGCGACCCAGCCTGGGGTGCACAGCTATGGCGCGGTGCTCGGCCCCCGCCAGACCGGCAAGACGACGCTGCTCTACCACGCCCGCGCCCTATTGGCGGAGCGGGATTGCGCCGTGGCTTTCGTGGACCTCTCACCTCTGGAGAATCGCCAGGAAGAGGACTGCTATCGTTTCGTCTGCCGGCAGATCATCTCTGACCTGGGCGGGCAACTCCGCTTGACCAAGCAGGCGCGCGAGGAACTGGAGGAGGTCACGGGGCCGCTCGCTTTCCGGAGCTTTCTCTTGGAGGTGGCCCAGCGCTCTCGGACCCCACGCCTCGTGATCATGCTGGACGAGGCAAGGGCGATCCCGGCGGGCATCTCGAGCACCTTTTTCGGCACCATCCGCAGCGTCTTTACCAGCCGTCGCAAAGAGAGCGAGCAGGCCTTTGAAAAGTATGTGTTCATCCTCGCTGGGGCCACCGAGCTCTATGAGCTGACCAGCGGCGAGAACTCGCCGCTCAACATCTGCGAAAAGATCTATCTGCAGGACCTCGATGCCGACGAGGTGTGGAAACTCGTCTCCAACCTGAAATCGCTGGGCTGCAAGATCGACCGCAAGGCCAGCGACTATCTCTACGCCCAGACCCGGGGGCATCCTTACCTGGTGCAGCGGATCTGCTCGATCCTCGAGTTGCGCCAGGCGCCCGCGCTGACCATCCCCGCCATCGACGCGGCCATCGCTGAAGTGCTGGAAAGCGACGACAACCTGGAACACATCGCCCGGCAGTTGGAGCGGGACCGCCCCGCCCGCGAATTGCTCCAGCGGATCGTGACCAAGCGGGACGTCCTCTTTAGCCGGGTGGACCCCGTGATGTCCAGGCTGGCGATGATCGGGGCGATCGCCCCCAGCAGCCCGGCGGCGATCCGCAACCCGATCTATGAGCGGGCGCTGCAGGGGACGCGGGGCGCCCTGCCCAAGGCTTCGGGGTGGAAGGCCCGGGCCGCGCGCTATGCGCTGACGGCTATCCTGGCCTTGCTGCTGCTGTTGCCGCTCCCGACCATCGTGCTCTATTCCGCCGAGGTCCTGTTCGCCGACCGCTACGTCAACCAGCGCATCGCCCTCTCGGCGCTCAATGTGACCGGCTATGTGCGCCACGACTCGCTGCTCAGCCTGGGGAAGGAGCAAAGGCTCGAGGTGGAGCTGCAGCGCGGCGAGAACGGCGACGTCCAGCCCGTGCGGGTCGAGCTGGCGCCGCATGAGCAAGACATCACCACGGTGGACGGCAACTATGTGCTGACCTTCAACCAGCCGCACGCGAGCCAGAGTTTTGGCGTCTGGCTCAACAAGAACGTGCGCCTCCAGGATGTGATCCTGCCGTTCTTGATGGAGCGGGAGCGCCGTCTGGACCTCTATATATACCCCGCCGCTGGCGAGGGCCAGGGGGCCAACCGCGTGCCGGCCTATACCGCCACCATGAAGCTGGACTATTTCTCCAGCTTTATCGGGTCGGTGGTGGTGTGGGCGGTGAGCCTGTTCGCGGGCCTGGGCAGCATCTTGGGCCACCTTGATGTCATCGGCGATTGGCGCTCGCACCTGGGCGAAGTGCTCAAGAAGCGAGAGGAGAGCTAGACTCCCTTGATGGCCGAGTCGATGCGACAAGAGCGTCTGCAGCCCCAGAACCCCCTCTACCGCACCCTGTTTCGAGCGTTGTGTCGCGCCCTGTTCGGCGCGTTCACGCGGCTCGAGGTCACCGGCCTGGAGAATCTGCCTCCGGGCGGCCCTCTGTTGCTGCTCACCAACCACCTGCACTGGCTCGATCCGCTGCTGCTATTCGCGATCCTGCCCTTCCCCGCCACGGTCATGGCCGCTGAAAAGTATGAGCGTCGGTACCAAGGCCTTTTCATGCGCCCGTTGGGGGTGATCTTTGTGCAGCGCGGCGAGGTGGACCGCCAGGCCCTGCGCCAGGCGTTGGCGATCCTGGAGGCGGGCAGGGTCATCGGGATCGCTCCCGAGGGGACGCGGTCCAAGACCGGCGGCTTGCAGCAGGGCAAGCGCGGGGCCGCCTATCTGGCCTACCGCAGCGGCGCGCCGCTCCTGCCGGTCGCCATCGCGGGGGTGGAGAAGGTTTTTCCCTCGCTTCGGCGGCTGCGCCGGGCCCGGGTGACGGCGAAGGTCGGGCCGGTCTTTTACCTGCCCGAGGTGGACGGCAAGGCCAGCCGGGAGGAGCTGGAGGCGGCCACGGAGTTGATCATGCGGCGGCTGGCCGAGCTGTTGCCGGAAGCGTATCGGGGTATTTATCGCTAACCACGGTTGTGATGGTGCGTCTTTATGCGTATAATATGTAGTAGAACCTTTGATCTTTGGAGAAAGCTATGATGGAGCCCCCTCTCTTCCGTGGCTTTAAGCCGATCGCTGACGCCTTTGATGAGAATGCAGAGATTGTGCTTTATCAGGGTGGCGTCAACGATCTGCTGACCCAAGTGCCTGATGACTCGATTAGTCTCATCGTTACCTCTCCACCTTACAATCTTGGCAAAGAATACGAGGATCGCGTTTCAATCGAGCGATATCTGGAGACACAAGCTTCAGTTATCGCCCATCTGTATCGTGTGTTGCGCCATGATGGCAGCATCTGTTGGCAGGTGGGTAACTTCGTGGAGGACGGCGAAGTATATCCGCTGGATACCCTATACTATCCGATTTTCAAGAGACTTGGCCTCAAGCTCCGCAATCGGATTATCTGGCGCTTTGGACATGGCTTGCACGCTTCAAAGCGTTTCTCCGGGCGTTACGAGACGATCCTCTGGTTTACCAAGAGTGAAAACTATGTTTTTAACCTAGACGCAGTACGCGTGCCCGCCAAATACCCCGGCAAACGTCACTTCAAAGGGCCCAACAGGGGAGAGCTTTCCGGCAATCCATTGGGCAAGAACCCTTCGGATGTCTGGGAGATCATGGCTCAGGAGTGGGAGGAGGCCATCTGGGATATTCCTAACGTCAAATCGAACCACCCAGAGAAAACTGACCACCCCTGCCAGTTTCCTATCGAGTTGGTTGAGCGGTGCGTGCTCGCGCTTACCAACGAGGGCGATTGGGTTTTTGATCCTTACATGGGTGTTGGGACTTCAGTCGTAGCTGCGGTTATGCGCAATCGGCGCGCTCTGGGCAGTGATCAAGAAGCAGAGTACGTCCAGTTAGCACGAGAGCGGCTTGTCGCGTATTTCAATGGTACCTTGCGCTATCGTCCCCTAGGCAAGCCTGTTTACGAACCGACGGGTCGAGAAAAGGTATCTCAGATGCCTGAGGAGTGGAAACAAAACGCCCAAGCCAGCCTGTTGGAAAGGCCAGAGAAATACGAATGATCATCGTGGGCACATACTCTTTCAATAACGGGCGCCAGGCGTTGACGAGCGCACGGTAT
>JAAYEA010000375.1 GCA_012689325.1 Chloroflexota bacterium | reverse complement strand
TCGTCCGAGTGGGCGCGGGCGTGTTCGTCGCCGTCGGCGAAGGCGTGTTCGTTGGGGTCGGCGAAGGCGTGTTCGTTGGGGTCGGCGCAGGAGCAGATTGCAGCAGCGCGATCTCGGTGGCCGGGTCGCCAAAGAGGGTGTAGGAATCGATCATATCCCGCGCATAGCCGATGGCCCACAGCTCCAGCTTGCCTGCGATGATCGCCTGGCCCAAAGTGCGCAGGCCGTCCTGAAAGACCGCGCGGAAAAAGCCGCGATCCAGGTATTCATGCCCGGTCAGCACCCCCAGGCCAGCGGTTGCCCAGCCAGCCACGGCGCCTCCGGTATCCGCCCGAACCCACGACTCGGACATGCCGGACGTGAAGGGATCGTGGAAGTAGCCGTCATAGCAATCCATGGACAGCATGATCGAGAGCATGTCGCTGTTTTGGATGGAGGCCAGGTCCGCCGTAGTGAACAGGTTCTCGGACGCCCACGCGCCCATGGTGCCATGTCCGAAATAGTTCACGATGAGCTTGCCCGCGGAGACGCCCGACTGGATCGCGGCCCTGGCGTCCGCCACCGTCGTGTGCGTGGTGCCATAGTAGACCTTGACGCGCTCGTACTCCCCTGGCAAATAGTTGTCCAGCAGCGAGTCCGACCGATAGACGAAATCACCGGCGCTATCCGCGTTGTCAGCCACGGCCAGCACCCGCAGCCGCCAGTCCGCCGTTTCGGGGCTCTGGTAGGCCAGGATTTTGCCAACCATGATGCTGGCCTCGGCGGCGGTGTTCGCCGGCAGCCGCCCGATCATCATGTCGGGTATATTGTCCGTGCCCACCAGGGTGACGTAGCGGTTATCGGACGCGGTCTCGATGATCCACGGGTCCACGGCTGCCATGTAAGGAGGCAGGTAGCTGACACGCCCGGAGCCAAGATAGTTCTTGGGGTCGTAATGGCCGTCGCCGACCAGGACGACATACGAGGGGGCGGGCGATTGCCAGTGGGCATAGGCATAGGCGAGAAAGCTGCGGATAGGCGCCGCGCCCACCAGGCCATATCCGAACTCGTCATAGATATCCTGCACATCCACCTGGATCACGCGCAGGCCCTGTTGGACGCGCAAGGTTGCCAGAGGCGCCACCTGATCCCAGAAGGCGCGGTGGGTCACCAGGATATAGTCCGCTCCGTTGGTCGTGGACGCCAGGTTCGACGGGGCATCTTGCTCGATGGCCTGCGCAGCCCGATACATGGTGGCTGCCATGGTCCAATAGGCCCTGGCGCCTAGCTGGTCCTGGAAGGAGGCAGCGTAGCCGGACTCGGCTGCCTCCACGTTGAGCCCCGTGAGGCGAGCCACCGCCAGCGGATCGGTCACGTCATAGGCGACCACTTGGTCTGTGGTAAAGCCCGTCACCTGGTACTTGGAGGCCGCCGGCCCGACGGTGGCAGAGTAGAGGATGTCGCCATCAGCGACAAAGGTACTGGCAAACTGGAGCTCGACCCAGTCCACATAGACCACGTCGTAGCTCAGGCCCATGTCATTGGGGCAAAAGACCCGGATGGTGTTGTTCCCCGCCACCAGCAGGCCCTGCGGCACGTCAAAGGTGGATACGTTCCAGTTGGCCCCGTCCCAGGTCACATCGCCCACGAGGGCCTCGTTCAGATACACCCGCGCGTGGTGGTCGGGGTCGATCGCCGCACTTTGCGAGCCGCCCATCAGAGCCACCGTCAGGCGGGCCGAATAGGCCCCCGCGTACGGGGCGAGGAGCGAGAAGGTATGTGTCCAGTCGGGCTTGCTGGGCGCATACACATAGTCCCACACGAATCGCTCCAGGTCATCATCCCCGGGAGCGCCGCGCATATAGTAAACATTCGTTTCCAGATGGCGCTCTGCCGCGTAGTACTCCTGCGGCGCGGCAGCGCCAGGGGCGACCTCGCGCTGCGCCATGCGCAGCCCGTTGGCCCGGCCGTAGGTGAGCCAATAGACGTTGTCGGTGGTGTACTTGGACGCCACGGCCTCGGCATAAAAGACGATCGCGTCCCACCCGTTCGCATCGCTGGTCACCTCGATGGCGGCCTCGCTGCCCAAGTAGTAGAGCTGGAGCGTGCGCGGGTCCAGGGCATCCACCGGCAGGCCGGCAGCCTGCAACTCGGCGCGGGTCAGCCGGTACATCCCTTCCTCGCGCACCTTGATCCGCCAGCCGGGATCGGGCGGCGCCCAAGGCGTCGCCTCGCCAGCGAGGGACGCCGCCGCGGCGCTCTCCGCGGCGAGGGTCACCGGCGCGGCCGGCTGCCGCCAGGCGCGAGCCGACTCGTAATTGGCCAATGATTGGGCGAGCTGTTGCTCGTATGCCGCGGATTCGGCCGTGGCCTGGGACAGCAACTGGGCTTTTCCGAACGACCCGCCGTCAAAGCCGACGGTGATCCTCAGCCATTCATAGACAACAAGCTGGCGGTCCCCCGGCTGATATCGAACCGGGTAGGCGCTGATGCCCACCATCCGCTGCTGGCGCATGACCCCATCGCTAACCACCTCGGCCAAGGCCGCTGGGTAGGTCGCCCCATCGGCATAGATGGCCGGGTTCTCCTGCAACGCGGACCGCAACTGGGACGCGCTCGATAGGCCGGCAGCAGCAGCGTCGGGCAGCGCCAACTCGACCTCCTGCGTCGCCACAGGCGCGACAGGGGCGGCCAGGGCCACGGTGTGAGCCGGGCCCGTCTCCACCTGCACCGTAACCCGAGCGCCATGGGGCGCGCCGATGGTCTCGGAATGCAGGGGCAGCTCGGGCGCGCCAGCCTGGGCAGTGGCCGGCCACCCCGGGAGCGACACGCGCACATAGCCCCCCTCGCCGATGGGCTCGATGGCCAGCTTCTCCCAGGGCACGCTCACCTCCAGGATGAGGCTGCCATCCATCATCGGCGCGCGGGCCCCACCGATCGCGGCAAGTTGCCCGCTGGGCGACTCGCCCAGGACCGAATGGGCTGGCGCTAACAAGCAGGTAGCCAGGAGCGCCAACACCAAGGCAAGCCGCATGGCCCGCGGCTGTTTCCCATCGCCAAGCCCCCCGCCATGCGGGCGGCGTCCCTCAGATAGCGGCGCAACCGCTCGCCTGATCCACTGACCCCATTTGGCACTGTGCTCTTCCATATTCCCTTACCTCCGAGATGTTGACAGAGCCGGTCTGCGCATTCGTCGTCTGGGATGTGGCCCTGCGGAGCAGGCCAGCGCCAACCCATGCTGGCGGGTGCAATCCTATGCTCGCTCCTGCTCTTAGGATACAGGACTAGGGGAGAGCTGTTAATAGTACCATGGTCACAATCGGCAGGGCTGGGGGATAGTACTATGGTCCTGATCAGGTGCGGGGGACAGCAGGCCCGCGCTGGCAGCCTGCCGGCCTGTCGCGCCTATGGCTTGTGTGGCGCGGCGGCTCAAAAAAAAGCCCCGGGGCGCGAGGCGCCTCCGGGGCTTCTGGGCACTGCTACAATTGGCCCGCCTATCTGTTTCTTCGGGCGGTTACCGGGCCATGCCATTCGGTCGCACCGAACCAGTCCAAGTCCTCCAACCAGTAATAGTAGAGTCGGTTATTGTTGGGCGTAACATCCGTATACGTATAGAAGCCGCCGGTCTGACTGCCTGGATAGGTGACGCTGGGGATCAGCTCAGCGTTGAGCTTGGTCCTCGTCCCGCCCTCCGTCGTGGCGCGATAGACGTTGAACCCCAGGTTAAAGATTTCGGTCGCCGTTTCCCAGTTCACGATGATGGCCTTTTTGGCGCCGGTCGCCGTGAAAGAGAGGAGCTCCACGGCAGTAGGCGTCGTGGTTAGAAAGATGGCGCTGAAAGCGCCCCAGTTTCCGGCGGCGTCCTGGCCCCGCACATAGATGATGTGGCGCGCTTCGCCCAAGCCGGTGGTATCCACGGACGCGGTCACTGCCTCGGCCGTCGAGCCAAAGACGCCATCCACGGGCGCCATCGCGTGGGCCACGGCCCCCTCAACCCAAGGCGGCGTATCCACATAGTACTCGGCGGCGGCGATGGTCTGCGTCGGCTCGCCCGTGCCGGAGCGGTAGCGCGTGTCGTTGATCGTGGCGTTGAGCGTGACCAGCGTTCCCTCCTCCACGGAAGTGGAGCTCAGCGCCAGGTTGAGCGCATCCGGGCCCAGCGGCGTCAGGTAAGGCGTGCGCGCCACCTTGGCCGCGTAGACCAGCGCGGGCAGGTTCGCCGGCACGATGGTATTCTGAAAGGCGGTACAGGTCTCGAAGAAGCGCGTGCCCAGCTCGAAGGTGTACGCGGCCACGCCCAGCTCGCCGTAGGCGAAATCAACCGTCGTGCCATCGGTCACGTAGAGCTGGTAGGACCGCTGCGGCGTGTAGCTATTGAAATAGGCGAACTTGCGCCCCAGCGTCTGCAAGGCAGAGTTGTTGGGTGACAGCGCGCTCTGGAAGCCCCAAGGCCATAGCACTAACTCGCTGTAGCTATGCAGATCCAGGTAAACCCCCGTGGCATTGCTCGGCGCAGGATCCGTCAGGTTGGGCCCCCGCTGATCAGCAAAGATGGATCGCATATAGTTCTGCACGGCGCGGGTTTCCGGCTCGGATCCCGCGGCGGGGCCGCGATAGGTCCCATCGCAGGGCGTGCCGCTCGATCCGCCGCAGCAGCCCCACCGAAAGTCAAAGTTGCGGTTGAGGTCGGCCCCGCGGTTGGTGCTGGTGACGCCGCAATAGTTCTCGTTGGTGTTCTTGCGCCAGGAGCGGCCTGCCTCCGCTTCCTTTCGCCCATCGGGGTTCGCCTGCAACATCAGATGAATCTCGTGGTGATCCAACAGCCAGGTGGCGTCGGCATCCACGTCATATCTGGTGACCAGATCCTCGGCGAAGCGGGTGGCCAGTTCGGCCGGCGTGTACTCGCGCGCGTGGATGGAAGCGGTGATGAACAGCTTGGGCTTGTCGCCGGGGATCTGGGAGTTGGTGAGCTTGAGCACCATCATGTCATAGCCATCGGACTGCCCAACGCTCTTTTCCCAGGAGTCGCCCACGTCGGTCCAGGTGGCTAGAGAGGGATAGTTGGTCGCGAGGGCCTGGGCAGCCTGATACGTCTCCTCGACGGTGCGATAGCAGGAGTAGCCCGGGATCGTTTCGATCCCGACCGCCCCATCTTGCTCGCCCAGCGGAATGGACAAGAGGCGAAAGTTGGCCGTCTCCTCCTCATCCACCGCGACGCGAAACCCCAGCGACTGCAGTTGCCGGAATCCCGCGCGATCCACCGCCGCCAGGACATACTTGGAGGCGAGGTTGTTGTACTCAAAGACGTCAAAGCTGGACAGCCGCCCGATGTCCTCGGCAGTCTCGTAATACACGCGGACCACAAAGATGCCAGCGGGCCAGGCCGAGACGGATGGGCCAGCGGCCGCGGCGGGAACGCTGGCATTGAGAACCAATAGGGGCGACAAGCACACGATCAGCAGGACGAAGGAGAGCAGGGAAAGACAGGGGCGGCGTCTCATCGAGACCTCCATGCACCACGAACATG
>JAAYEA010000374.1 GCA_012689325.1 Chloroflexota bacterium | reverse complement strand
TCCACCGTCATCGAGGCGAGGGTGACGATCCCCTCCATCGGGACGTTGGCCAGCTTGTTGGAGAGCACCAGCAACTGCATCGTCTCGTCCACGGGCAGCACCAGGGGCTGCTGCTCCTTGATGAGGGCGAACATCTCGGCGTGGAGTTTGCTCACGTCCTCGGCGGACATCAGGTAGCTATCGGCGATGTTGCCGATCTCGTAGAGCCGCTTGGCCCACGCCTCTGGCTCCTCGCCTTCCTTGCCGCCCGAGTCGTTCCACATCTGCCAGAGCCGCGCCGCCGTGGTCTGGTAGTCCTGCGTGTTGGGGCCGCTGCGCCAGAACCCGGTGTGCGCCCAGCTCATGTTCACCCAGAGCTCGTTATTGGTGTTGCGGGTGGTATAGAGCGTGGACTCGACCTGGCGATAGTCGGTCTTGAGGCCGATGTCTTGCCAGTATTCCACCAACAGCGTGCAGATCGAATCCTGGTCCGGCGAGTAGCCCTGGACCACTTCCAGCGGGAAGATCAGGCGCTTGCCGTCAAAGCCGAGCCGCCAGCCTTCCGAGTCCTTCTTGTCCAGGCCCATCTCGTCCAAGAGCGCGCTGGCCGCCTTGGCGTCATAGCTCACGCCCAACAGCTCCGGCCCCTTGCCGTAGCCCTTAAAGACGGTGTCCACGATCTTGGCATGGTCGACGGCCATGTTCAGGGCCTTGCGGAAGCGCACGTCTCGCACCAGCTTGCGCCAGTTCTCATCGGGATGGGTAAAGTTGAAGCGCAGCCCCAAGGGCGCCGTGAAGGTCGGATACATCTGGGCGATAAAGTTGCCCTTGGCCTCGTTTTCCTTGTACAAGGAATAGTTGAGCATGCTGGCGTATTCGCGCGCATGGTCGCACTCGCCGGCGATGATCTTCATGGTCACGGCCTCGGCGTTGCTCACGAACTCGATGCGCAGCCGGTCGATATAGGGCAACTGGTTGCCTTGCGGGTCCACCTTGCAATAGTAGGGGTTGCGCACCCAGGTCCGGACGCCGGCGGATTCCTTCTCGAACTTCCAGGGGTAGAGCACCGGATAGTTCGGGTCCACCGAGCTGGCGACCGTCCAGCCCAGCTTGCCCTCATCCCGTTGCAGATAGTACTTGGCCCACTCGGCCTCGGGGAGCTTGGCGTCGTCCAGCATCTTTTTCAGCGCGGCGGCGTCGGCGTATTTCTTGTGGAACTGCTTCATATAGTGGGCCGGCCGCATCAGGTTGTGCCAGTTGTCGCTATAGCGCGAGCGGATCTCCACCAGGGCCAGGTTGGGTGTGGTCATGGCGGTCTTGAAGGTATAGTCGTCCACCACCTCCAGCTTCATGACCTCGCCGTCGGTGCGGTTGCCGGCCTTGTAGATCTTGCCCGGGATGGGGGTGATGTCCGTGTTCAGCAGCACGTCCTCGTACCAGAACTTGACGTCGGCGGTGGTGCAAGGCTGGCCGTCGGACCACTTGAGCCCCTTGCGCATGTGCCAGGTGATCGTGTTCTGGTCCGGGCTGATCTCGAACCCCTTGAACAGGTTGGGTTTGAGCTCGGCTAGGCTGGCGGCGCGCAGGCTGCCGGGCGCCCGGAACGGCGGCTCGCAGTTGGCGTCCCACATCTCGGCGCAGAGGTCGGTGCGCGCCGTGACGTAGCGCATGGTCCCGCCATACTTGCCGATCTCGAAGGTCTTCATCGCCGGGTTGAGCACACCCTCGCCAGCGTCAACCACCAAGACGTCTTCGGGCAGCCGCTCGTCGACCGGGGGCAGCGTGCCCGCCTTGACCATCTCGGCCAGCAGGGGGGATTCGCCGTACTTGCTGGCGGGCTGCGGCGTGGCCGTCGGGGCCGCCGGCGCGCTCGTGGGCGCGGCGGGAGCGGACGTGGGCGCGGCCGGCGCCGAGGTCGGCTCGGACGGGGCGGCGCACGAGGCCGCCAGCGCGCCCACCGCAGCCATCGCCGTGATCTTGAGAAAGTTCCTTCTGGTCAGATTCTTGGATTCAGCCATTGATATCCTCCTGGGTATGCGGTCATGCTATTGCCAATAGCCCGGTTTCCTTTGGTTCGCAGCGCTCCGGATGATGGTTTGGCCGATCACCCCCTTCGCGGCCAAGTTGCGGCGGCGCGTTAGGCGCTTTTGAGCTCGCCGATGTTCGCGCGCACCTTGCGGATCGCCTCCAGAATCAGCTCGATATCCTCGGTGCCGCCGAGGAAATTGGCGTGCGGGATGCTCAGGGCGATGTTGGTCGAGGCATGCTCGGCCTGTGGGCAATAGACCTTGGTGAAATCCACCGGCTCGCCGTAGAGCGGGCACTTGATGGGGCAGCCGGTTTCGCCAAAGTTCATCTCCAAAAAGACGGGGTTCTGGTAGATCGGCCGCCCATGCGCGCCGGCGCCGATGGGTGCGCCCTCGGCCCGCACCGCCTGGATAAAGGTGTCCCGCGGCACGCCGCCAAAGGCCTCTTGATCGTAGAGAAAGTTGCGATAATAGAAGCCCCAGCGGGTCACCCGCGGGTCGCGGGCGATAGGGTTCACGCCCTCGATCTGCTTCAGGCCCTCGTCCAGGTATTTGCCGTTTCGCTCGCGGGTCTCGATCTGCTCGTCCAGCCGGGTAAGCTGCGCCAGCAGGATCGCGCCCTGCCACTCGGTCATGCGCAGGTTGCTGCCCAGCACGTGGAACTCGTAAAAGGGCCGCCCGGGCAGCCGGCCGATGTGGTGATAGGAAAAGGCCCGCTCGGCGTATTTCTCATTGTTGGTGATGACCATGCCGCCCTCGCCGCAGGTGAAGGGCTTGAAGGCCTGGAAGCTAAAGGTGCCCAGGCCGGAAAGCGCGCCCACCCGCGTGCCGCGCCACTCGGAGCCGTGCGCGTGCGCGCAGTCTTCCACCACGACCACGTTGTGGCGCTTGGCGATCTCGATGATGCGGTCCATGTCCGCCGGGTAGCCGCCGTTGTGCACCACCACCACCGCCTTGGTCTTGGGGGTGATGGCCGCCTCGAAGGCGTCCGGGTCCAGGTTAAAGGTCTTGGGGTCGATGTCGGCAAAGATCGGCACCGCGTTGACCATCACGATGGCGGTGGCGCTGGCCACAAAGGTGAGGGCCGGGACGATGACCTCGTGCCCCGCCTCCACGCCCGCCGCGCGGAGCGCGCACTCGATGGCCACGGTGCCGTTGGTCACGGCCACGCCGTACTTGGCCTGATGGTACGCCGCGAAGGCGTCCTCGATGGCGCTCACCTTGGACTCGGAGCCCTTGAGCCGCTCGCCGCCGCGCCACCACATGCCGCTGTGCAACACGTCCAGCAGCGCCTTTTCCTCGCGCTCGTCATAGATGGGCCACGGTTTGCCCAAGGGCCGGTTGATCAGCTTGTCGCCGCCGTTAATCGCCAATTTCGCCATGTTGCTCTCTCCTCTAGATATATTCTTTGCTTCTACCTACTGGTTGGCTTGCCACTGCGCGATCTTGCGCGCCACGTCCACCACCGGGGCCGTCCAGATGGCGTCGGAGCGGCGCTGGAGATGCCGCAGCAACGTCTCAAAGTCGTGGCTGCCCACGGTGAGCCGGCTGCCGTTGATCTGGTGAAAGACGAGGATCACCCAACGCCCCTGGGCGGTCAGCTCCTCCGCCAGGCCGATCATCTCGAACCCGCTCATGCGGTCGGTGGGAAGCCCCCAGGCTGCCGGCAGGTCCACCACGGCGGGGTGGTTGCCAAAGCCGTACTCGCCGCCGACCCGCCCGGCCATAAAGTGCCGGGCCACCACGGGCACATAGCTCTGCCGCCCCTCGCCGCGCCCCACGTGGGTGCAATAGCAGGGATAGGCAAAGGTCCACTCCTTCTGGTGCGGGGCGATCTGCTCCAGCCGCTCCTGCGCGATCATGATGTCGCGCTCGATGGCGTCCAGTGAGCTTTCCTCCAGGCCGGGGTTGCCGGTATAGTTGCTGGAGCAGGTGTGGGAAATGGTGTGGTTGCCGATCTCGTGGCCGGAGGCGGCCACGTCGCGCCAAGGGGCCAGGCGCTCTTGCCAGTTGTCGCC
The DNA here is from genome assembly GCA_012689325.1 of Chloroflexota bacterium. GTDB lineage: Bacteria > Chloroflexota > Anaerolineae > JAAYEA01 > JAAYEA01 > JAAYEA01. The sequence goes on along the minus strand of JAAYEA010000374.1, from coordinate 844 downwards.
GCGTGCGGTGATGTAAAAGGTGCCCTTGAGCCCGTAGGCATCCAGGCGGGGTACGGCCAACTGCAGCTGGTTCTCGGTGCCATCGTCAAAGGTCAGAGAGACCGCGCCCTGGTGCGGCGCCCAAAACTCGCCGAGGTTCATCGTGTGAATCCTTTCCTTCGACAGTGCTATTATAGTGCGCCCAATTCCGGCTGTCAATAGATGCCTTAAGGTGTCCTCTCCCGCCCGGCCCAGGCCCTCAGTTCGTCGAGGTTGGCCCGCACCTTGCGGATCGCCTCCAAGAGCAGGTCCATGTCCTCCGGCCCGCCCAGGAAGGCGGCGTGGGGGAGGCGCAGCGCCACATGGGCGGCGACGTGCTCGGCCTGGGGGCAATGGACGCGGCTGAAATCCACCGGCTCGCCCTGGTAGAGGGGGCAGCGGATCGGACAGCCGGTCTCGCCAAAGGTGGAGGGCTGCAGGGCGGGGTGGCGATAGATCGGCTCGCCGTGGCCGCCCGGCCCGATGGGCGCGCCCTCGGCCCGCACCGCCTGGATAAAGATGTCCCGCGGCACCCCGCCGAAAGCCTCCTGGTCGTAGAGGAAATTCCAAAAGTAAAAGCCCCAGCGGGTGACGCGCGGGTCGCGGGCGATGGCCTTGACCCCGTCGATCCCTTGCAGGCCGCGCGCCAGGTAGGCGGCGTTGCGCTCGCGGGTCGCGATCTGCTCGTCCAGCCGGGCAAACTGGGCCAGCAGGATGGCCCCTTGCCACTCGGTCATGCGCAGGTTGGTGCCCACTTGGTGGAACTCGTAGAAGGGCCGCCCGGGCAGCCGGCCGATGTGGTGGTAGGAGAAAGCGCGCTCGGCAT
>JAAYEA010000373.1 GCA_012689325.1 Chloroflexota bacterium | reverse complement strand
GGGCGCGTGGTGGCCGATACCTGCATGGTGGTGGCGCCGGTGGAAGAGCTGGGCCTGCGGGCGCTGGCGACCAATTCGGCCAAGGCCGCCTTTTACGCCCCCTCGCACAGCGGCGTCAGCGCGCGCTTCGGCGCGTTGGCGCAGTGCCTGGACGCGGCGCGCACGGGAAGGTGGGGCGGCTGATGGGCCAGACCTTGCGCGGGCGGGTGATCCGGGCGGGGCGGGCCAGCGGCTGGGCGCTGGTCTCGGCGGAGCCCGTCGGCTTTTTGGGCGGCGTGGACCCCGAGACGGGGATCGTGGTGGAGGCGGGCCACCCCCTGGCGGGCGAATGCGTCGCCGGGCGGGTGCTGGTCTTTCCCACCGGCAAGGGGAGCACCGTCGGCTCCTACACGCTCTATCGCCTGGCCCGGGCGGGGCTGGCCCCGGCGGCCATCGTCAACGCCGAAAGCGAGCCCATCGTGGCCGTGGGGGCCATCATCTCGGATATCCCCATGGTGGACCAGGTCGAGATCGGCCAGCTCCGCACCGGCGATTGGGTGGAGCTGGACGGGGAGGTGCTCGTCGTTGAGCGACCTGGTCTTTTGTAAGCTCGGCGGCTCCCTCATCACCGACAAGACGCGGGAGGCCACCCCCCGGCCGGAGGTCATCAGCCGGCTGGCGCGGGAGGTCCGCGAGGCGCTGGAGGCGCGGCCCGCGCTGCGGCTGGTGCTGGGGCACGGCAGCGGCTCCTTCGGCCACTTTGCCGCCCAGCGCTACCAGGTCCACCGCGGCTGCGCGGATTGGCGCGGCTATGCCGAGACCGGCGCCGCCGCCGCGCGGCTCAACCGGCTGGTGGTGGACGCCTTTTTGGCCGAGGGCGTGCCGGTGGTCGCCTTTCAGCCCTCGGCGTCGGCGCGCTGCGTCGGCGGCGAGCTGGTGGAGCTGGCCGTCCGCCCGCTGGAGGGGGCCCTGGCGCGGGGACTGGTGCCGGTGGTCTATGGCGACGTGGCGCTGGACGACCAGCAGGGCTCGGCGATCATCTCCACCGAGCGGGTGTTCGGCTATCTGGCGGGGTTTCTGCGGCCGGGGCGGATCGTGCTGGCGGGGGAGGTGGACGGCGTTTTCACCGCCGATCCGCTGCGCGACCCCGCGGCGCGTCTGATCCCCGAGATCGCGCGACATAATATCGAGGAGGTCCGCGCGGCGCTGGCGGGTTCGCGCGGCGTGGACGTGACCGGCGGGATGCTCTCCAAGGTGTTGGACATGCTGGCCCTGGCGCGCGAGTGGCCGGGCCTGGAGGCGCTGCTGGTCTCGGGCTTGCGGCCGGGGTGGGTGCGCGAGGCGTTGGCGGGGAACAGGCCCGCCCCCAGCACCTGGCTGCATGAGTGAGTGGTCTGGAGCAGAGTGATATGGTGGGATTTCTCTCGTTTGTGATCCTGTTCGGCGTCGTCGTCTTTGTCCACGAGCTGGGGCATTTCGCCGTGGGCAAGCTGGCCCGCGTCCGCGTGGACGAGTTCGGCTTTGGCTACCCGCCCCGGCTCTTTACCCTGGGCACCTGGGGCGGCACGACCTATACCATCAACGCCATCCCCATCGGCGGCTTTGTCAAGATGGGCGAGGAGGACGACTCGCGCCCGGACACCATGGCGAACCAGGCCTGGTGGGTGCGCGCCGCCGCCTACCTGGCCGGCCCGGTGATGAACCTGGTGCTGGCGCTGGTCTGCTTTCTGGCGGTCTCCATGTTCGGCCAGCAGCTCCTCTCCGGCCGCGTGATCATCGAGCAGATCGCCGCCAACTCGCCGGCGCAAGCGGCGGGGCTGCAAGTGGGCGACTATATCGTCTCCGTCAACGGCGCCGAGGTGGATAGCTCGGCCGAGCTGACCGAGCTGGTGGCCCGCAGCGTGGGCGCCGAGACCTCCCTGGGCATCGAGCGCGGGGGCCAGCGGCTGACCGTGTCGCTGGTGCCCCGGGTCAATCCCCCGGCGGGGGAGGGCGCCATGGGCGTCGGCATCAACATGACCGACATCCAGGCCACCACCGTGCGCTATCCCCTGGTGCAGGCGGTCCCGCTGGCGCTCCGCCAGACCGTCGGCATGGTCAGGGCGCTGGTGGAGGGGCTGGTGGGCATGGTGCGCGGCACCGTCCCCGCGGAGGTCACCGGGCCGGTGGGGCTCTACCAGTTCACCGGCGAGGTGGCCAAGACCGGCTGGGCCAACCTGACCAGCCTGGCGGCGCTGGTGAGCATCAACCTCTTTGTGCTGAACCTGCTGCCCATCCCGCCGCTGGACGGCTTTCGCCTGCTCCTCATCCTGGTGGAGCTGCTGCGCGGCGGGCGCCGGGTGGCCCCCCACACCGAGGGGGTGGTCAACGCCGTGGGCATGCTCTTGCTCCTGGCGCTGATGGCCGTGGTCTCGTATCATGACGTGGCGCGCCTGCTCAGCGGCCGCTCGCTGCTCCCCTGAGCGCGCCCGACTCTTGGCCTGGAAATGGTGACAAAATGAACCAGTTCGATTCCTTTGACGATGTGATCGCCCGCTGTTGCCGCGGGGAGGTGCGCCTCTCCCGGCTGGACCTCTATGCGCTCTCCGGGCCCAGCCGCGCCGAGGCGGCCCTCTTTGCTCAGCGCTGGCCGGGGCTGCCCGTGCAGGACCGGCGCGGCATCCTGCGCACGCTGGTGGAAAGCGCCGAGGCCAATTTCGAGCTCGATTTTAACGACCTCTACCGCCTGATCCTCGACGACCCCGATGACGAGGTGCGGCTGCTGGCCGTGGAAGGGCTCTGGGAGGACGAGGATCCCGCCCTGGCCTCGCGGCTGGCCCGCATGTTGCGCGACGACGCCTCGGACGAGGTGCGCGCCGCGGCGGCCCTCTCCCTGGGGCGCTATGCCCTGCGCGCCGAGCTGGGCGACCTGGACCCGCGGCTGGTCAAGGTGGTGACCCAGGCGCTGCTCGCCGCCGTCAACGACCCCGAGGAGCTGGCGCAGGTCCGCGCCCGCGCCGTCGAGTCCATCGCCTACCTCGACCTGGACCAGGTGCGCGGCATCATCGACCGGGCCTATAACGAGGACAGCCGCCTCATGCAGGCCAGCGCCATTTTCGCCATGGGCCGCTCCGGCGACGGCTACTGGGCCGATACGGTGCTGCGCGAGCTGGAATCCGCCGAGCCCGAGGCCCGCTTCGAGGCGGCCCACGCCGCCGGCGAGCTGCAACTCGCCGCCGCCGTCCCCGCGCTGATCGGCTTCCTGGACGAGAACGACCGGGAGCTGCAAGAGATGGCCGTCTGGGCGCTGGGGCAAATCGGCGGGGAGCAGGCCAAGGACGCGCTGGAGGCGATCCTCGCCAGCGACAATGACCCGCTCTTTGAGGCCGCCGACGAGGCCCTGGCCGAGTTGATGCTCGGCGCCTCGCCCCTGCTCCTGTTCGACTATGCGGGCGAGCAGGACGAGGGCCACGAGCATGAGGAAGCGGACGATGACGACGACCTCACGGACGACGACCTCGAGGACGAGGTTCCGGATGAGGAGGAGGACCTGGACGACGAGCTCGACGACGAGGACGATCTCTACGATGGGGACGACGACGACCCCGAGGACGACGACCCCGAGGACGGGGTTGAGGATGACGAGGAGGATGACGAGCTCAGCTAAGCATGGAACTACTCAACATCTTTGCCAATGTGCTGCTGCCGGTGTTCCTGCTCATCGGCGCGGGCGTGCTGCTGGACCGCAAGCTCGCCATCGACGTCAAGTCCGTCTCTCGCGTCGCCTATTACATCTTTAGCCCGAGCCTGATCTTTTCCTCGCTGGTCACCTCTGCCGTCAGCGGGTCGGATTCGGCGCAGATTTTCGTTTTCGTGCTGGTGATCACCTTCCTGGTGGTGCTGGTGAGCCTGGCGGCGGCGCGGCTGCTCAAGCTCGACCAGGTGAGCACCAGCGCCTTTTTGCTCACCACGGCCTTTATGAACTCGGGCAACTATGGCATGTCGGTGAACCTCTTTGCCTTCGGCGAGGAGGGGCTGGCGCGGGCGGTGCTCTATTTCGTGGCCAGCGCCGTGCTTTCCAACACGCTGGGGGTCTTTTTCGCGGCGCGGGGTCGCTCCGGCATCCGCCAGGCGCTGCTGGGCATCCTCAAGGCGCCCATGGTCTATGCGGCGCTGGCGGCGGTGGCGGTGAACCTGACCGGGCTGACCGTGCCGGCGCCCCTGCTCAAGGCCTTCACCAGCGCGGGCAACGGCGCGGTCCCCTCCCTGCTCCTGATCTTGGGAATGCAGCTCTCGCGCACCCGCCTGAACCGCGATATCCCCGCGGTGGCCACGGCCTCGCTCATCCGGCTGGTGGTCTCGGCGCTGCTGGCCTGGGGGCTGGCCCTGCTGATGGGCGTGCAGGGGGTGACGCGGCAGGTCTGCATCCTCGAGTCGGCCATGCCCGCGGCCATCACGCCGCTGATCATCGCCGTCGAGTTCGACACCAACCCCAAGCTGGTCACCAGCGTGATCTTTCTCTCCACCGTCGCCAGCATGGTCACGCTGACGGTGCTGCTGAGCTTGCTGATGTAGACGTGGAGACCTGCCAGGTTTCCGCGGCCGGTCGCCTGGAACCTGGCAGGTCCGGTTACATTCTCTGCCGTTTGATCCCCGGCAGCCGGTCAAAGTGCTGGTCAAAGCTATAGATCTCTCCCACGCCCTCGCGGGCCATGTGCGCGGCCACCAGCGCGTCGGCGAAATCCACGTGTTTGCCCGCATAGAGCGCCAGCGCCGCCAGCAGGCTGGGCTTGTCCGCGGCCTCGAACCCCTCGCGACTCAACAGCTCTTGCAGCACCCGGCCGATCTCGGCGGGGGGGTGGCGGTAAAAGGACTGCAAGACCCACACCGCCTCAGCGATGACGATATCCTCCACCCGCAGGGTGATCTCGCCGCGCTCCGCCGCCTCGAAAAGCGCCCGCGCCTGCGCCGCCATCTCGGGCGGGTCCCCGGTCAGGAAGCGCAAGATCACGTTGGCATCCACGTAGGCGAGGGTCATGCCGTCTCCCCGCCCTCCTGGCCCTCCGAGGCCAGGCCAGCCCCGCGCTCGGCGCGGACCTCCTCGCGGATCGCCGCCATGCCGGGGTAGGGGCGGGTGGCGGGCAGGGCGCCATACAGCTCGCCCAGGGGCCGCCGCGGCAACGGCGTCACGATCAGCCGCCCTTCCTCGATGCAAAAGAGCAGCATGTCCCGCTCCTGGATGTCCAGGGCGCGGCGGATGGCCTTGGGGATGGTGACCTGGCCCTTGGTCGTGACCGTGGCGATATCGCTGCTCATGTCGTTCTCCTTACCAAACTGACTATGTCCCATATTACCATACTTGCTGACGAATGTCAATAGGTAAGGAAAACGGCGAGGGCTTGTGCCAAGTCGCTCGGCGATCAATCGCCGAGCTAAGGCGGCATTCCATGCCGCCCGGCATTCCATGCCGCGGAGGCTCCAGAAGCCCGATTTCATCGGGCGCGGTGGCGTAGCACGGCGATTGATCGCCGTGCGGGGCTCGCCGTCACGGCTTGGCTTGCCTGGTGCGGCGGTTTCCACCGCCCCGGTTCGCGCTCGGCGGCGCCTACCTCGCCGCGAACCACCTATAGTCGATGGTGGGAAAGACCTTGTCCAGCTCCCACAGCTCGGCGGCCAGCGCCTTGCCCGCGGCCAGGTCGCCCGCCTCCAGCAGCGCCGCCAGTTTCTCGAACCGCTCCACGTGGCTGTTGAACCGCTGCGTGGCGTATTGCGCCGCCTGCCCGGTGGTCACCAGGAACGGCCAGTCGCTGGATTGCAGCAGCAGCGCCTCCCGCGCGGCCTGGTTCAGCGCCTCCCGCGCGTCGCCGCTGGCGTCGGGATAGCGCGCCGCCAGCGCCTCCATCCGCGCCTCGGCGGCGTGGATCGGCTGCCACATCCAGTGGGTCTCCGGGTTGTCCCAGGTCCAATGGCCGCCCCCCGCGCCCCAAGAGCTCTCCGGCACCGCCATCGCCTCCTGCGGCGGGTGCGCCGCCAGGTGCTCGCTGGCGGTGGTCAGCGCCACCGTCTCGCTCCGCGCCAGGCAGGCCAGCACCTGCTTGATCCACTCCACCCCCTCGAACCACCAGTGGCCAAAGAGCTCGGTGTCATAGTTGGAGGCGATCAGGCCATATTGGCCCGTCTCGGCGTGGTAGCGCTGGGCCAGCTCCTCCACCAGCCGGGCATAGTGCTCGGCGTGGCTGCGCACCTTGCCCGCCGCCCAATCGGGGTGATAGGCGTCCTTGGCCCCCAGGTCGATCCGCGGGCCCGTGACGCGCCAATACTGCATCCCCGAGATGTGGTCCTTTTTGTGGAACTCGCGATAGTCGGCGTCGCCGGGGTAGCCCCACTCGCCCGACCAGACCTGCATCCCCGTGCGGTTGTTGCGGGCGATCACCGCCACCGGCGGGTTGGTGAGCCCCTGGGCGCTCCCCGCCACGTAATAGGCCTGGTAGGTGGTCCCCTTCTGCGGCGTGGCCTCGGCCAGCGGCACGATGTAGCGCCGCTTGATCGCCCCATAGGGGCCGATGTCCGTCTCGCCGGCGGCCTTGCCCACCGGGCGGCCCCCCTCCACGGCGTGGGTCTCGGCGAAAAAGCAGCCGATGTTCTGCGCCGAGAGGAATTCCTCGATGGCGGGGCGCACCCGGCCATCGTCCGCGCGGTAGGCGGGGCGATAGGCGCACTCGGGCAGCCAGATCGCCCGCGGCTCCCGCCCATAGTGCTGGCGGTAGCTCTCCCGCCCGGCGCGGATTTGCGCATAGATGGACGAGTCGCGCGATAGCAGCGGCAGGTAGCCGTGCGTGGCGCCGCAGGTGATGATCTCCAGATACCCCGCGTCTTGCAGCTTTTTAAAGGCCCCGACGATGCTCCCGCCGTAGCGGTCCCGCAGGCTATGCAGGACCTGCCCGAAGCGCTCGGCATAAAAGCGGGCCAGGCGGGCCATCTGCGGGTCGCCCGCCGCCTCGAAGCGGGGGATGTCCGCCTCCGCCGCGGCGATCTTGGTCTCCAGGTACATCACGGCGTGCTCCAGCACCGAGGCGTCGGCCAGTTGCTCGGTGAGCACCGGCGTCAGCCCGATGGTGAGCTTGGCGGGGACGCCCGCCTCGGCCAGGTCGCAGAGGCTATCCAGCAGCGGGATGTAGGTCTCCGAGATGGCCTCGTGGAGCCATTCCTCGCCGTGGGGCCAGCGCCCGGCCAGGCGACAATAGGGCAGGTGGCTGTGCAGCACAAAGGTGAACGCGCCAATCTTGGCGCCAGTCTTGGCCATGTGAGGCTCCTTCTCGGTGCGTGATGTCGATCTCCGTTGCCGACGGCTCCAGGATAGCCGACAATGGGCGAATTGTCAAAAGGCCCGCGCCGTCATCCTTCGACACGCTCAGGATGACTTGCCATGATCCGGCGCATTCGCCTTGCCCCGCATCCTATGCTACAATCATCTCCGGCGACCTCTTGCCCCCTTACCAAGGGTGGAAGGGGGGATCGCCTCCGCTGTAGTGGCGATTTCAATCGCTCCGGCGCTCCGTAGCGGCCCAAGCCGCCACTACATGGCCCAGGCGGCCGGCGCCCATCCGCGTCTCCGCTGCAGTGGCGATTTCAATCGCTCCGTAGCCCAGAAAAGAGAGAACATGCCCAACACGGTCTTTTTCGATCTGGAAACCCAGCGCAGCTTTGACGAGGTCGGCGGGCGCAACAACATCCGCCGCATGTCCATGTCCGTCGGCGTGACCCTTTCCAGCGCCACCGGCGAGTTCCGCGACTATCTCGAAAGCGACGTCCAGGCGCTCATCGACGAGCTGACCTCCGCCGACCTGGTGGTGGGGTTCAACGTGCTCAATTTCGATTACGAGGTGCTGCGCGGCTATACGACCCAGCCCCTGGACCGCATCCCCACCGTGGACCTGCTGCAAGACATCTATCAGCGGCTGGGGTTCCGCGTGTCGCTGGATAGCGTCGCCGGGGCCACCCTCGGCGTCTCCAAGCTCGCCGATGGCCTGCAGGCGATCCGCTGGTATCGCGAGGGCAAGATCGCCGAGTTGCTGGCCTATTGCCGCCAGGACGTGGACGTCACGCGGCAGGTCTACGTCCATGGCCGGGAGAACGGCCTGGTCAAATACACCGACAAGTTTGGCCGCACGCAACCGATCCGGGTCAAGTGGTGAGATAGCGCCGCGGGCGCTCTGCCGCTTGCCAGGCCGGCGAAACGGGGTATCATAGGGGCTGCGACGGGGGCCGCCCGGGACCGGGCCAGCGGCCCGTCGCGGATCACCAGGAGGAAGGCATGGCGCAGGCGCGGTTGCATGCGCGGATCTCGGGCTATGTGCAGGGGGTCAACTTTCGCTGGCACACGCGGCGCGTGGCCTATGGGTTGGGCCTGGTTGGGCGGGTGCGCAACCTCGCCGATGGCCGCGTCGAGGTGGTGGCCGAGGGCGAGCGCGCCGACCTGGACAAGCTGCTGGCCTGGCTCTACCACGGCCCCTCGCTGGCCGAGGTCCGCCAGGTCGAGGACGCCTGGGAGCCGCCCACCGGCGAATTCACCGCATTCGAGGTTGACTATTCATGAGGAATGACCCCACGCGGCTGGCCTGGACCGTCCTCGGGGTGAGCTTTGCCCTGTTCGTGCTGTTGCTGGGCGCGGTGCCCTTTGGCGTCCGCCACTACCTGTTGAACGCCACCGAAGACGCCGACGCCGAGCTCAAGACCCTCCGCGGCACCACCATCGTCGAGGATCCCCGCGGCGGCGCTGCCCGCGCCGTCCGCAAGGACGAGTCCATCCTGGTCCCGGCGGGGGGCACGGTCACCGTGGACGAGACCGCCCGCGCCACCATCCAGTTTTTCGAGGACAGCTTTGTCGTCCTCTACCCCGGCAGCCGCATCTCGCTGGACAGCATGTACGGCCCCCGCTTTTCCTTCGGCTCGTCGCCGCGCACCGTGGTGCTCGACCACCGCGGCGGCGGCATCCGCATCAATACCGCGCTGGCGCTGGATAGCCCCCTGCACTTTGAGGTCCGCTCGGCCCACCTGGGCGCCACGGTGCTCTTGCAGGATGACGGCAGCTATACCATCCAGGTCGCCAACGACCGCGCCGAGATCATCGTCCATCGCGGCCAGGCGCAGGTGACGGCCAAGGGCGCCACCGTGGTGGTGGCCGCGCGCGAGCGCACCAGCGTCGCCGTGGGGGAAAAGCCCGCCTCCCCCGTCCCCGCGGCGCGCGACCTGGTGGTGAACGGCGATTTCCGCATGCCCATCGACGTCGGCTGGCGGGTCTATAACAACCAGGGCGCCGATGGCGGCAACGTGGACGGCCAGGCCATCCTCACCCAGAGCGAGGGCCGCCGCGCCGTGCATTTCACCCGCACCGATGGGCAGTTCAACCACTGCGAGACGGTGCTGGAGCAAGAGATCGGCTATCAGATGCCCGAGCCGCCGACCCTGTTGCAGGTCAAGGCGGTGGTCAAGGTGGATTCGCAGAGCCTCTCAGGGGGCGGCTACCAGAGCTCCGAGTACCCGCTGATGATCCGCCTGACCTACCAGGACGACTATGGCAGCCAGAACGATTGGGTGCAGGGCTTCTATTACCAGAACGTGGATGGCAACCCGGTGATGTTCGGGAACGAGATCCCGCAGGGGCAATGGTACCTCTTCGAGTCGGAGAACCTCCTGCCCAACCTGCCCATCCAGCCGACGCGGCTGCTGCGGCTGCAAGTCTATGCCTCGGGCTGGAATTACGATAGCATGGTCTCCGAGGTCAACGTCATCATCGAATAGCCCGGCTCATTCCAGCGACTGGTTCCCCGAGAGGCGCAACTGCTGCATGTACCGCTCCCGGATCTCTTGGAACATCTCGCGATAGCCCTCGCTGGCATAGTCGGGGTAGGTCCACTCCCAGGGGCGGAAGGCCTTCTTATAGTAGCGCAGGGTGATCTCGGCATAGATCCCCTGGCCGATATAGATGCGGTGGCTGTGGTTCTTGGCGCTGGCCAGCACCAGCTTGGAGAGCGAGACATAGCCGGGGTCCAGGTTGATCCGGCGGCGCGGGCCCTGGGCGAACTGCGCCTCCACCCCGTTGGTCCAGACCTTGATGCCGGCCAGGTCGCCGGGGTCGATGAGCTGCGCAAAGGTGAAAAACTGGCGCGCCAGGCGGGGGCCGAACTCGGCGGCGTAATAGTCCGTCTTGGTGAAATCCAGCACCGGGCTGGCCCAATCCGCCGCGCCGAAACGCTCCTCCAACAGCCGCCGCACCGGCTCATAGAGCTCGCGGCGGCCGGTGATCATCCCGATGACCAGCTTGACGGGGGCGGGCGTCCTGATCTGTCCCATCGCTTGCTCCGTTCTACCCAAACCCGAGGCCGCGCTCCTTCAGCGAGAGGAAGCGCTGCTGCCCGATGATGAGATGGTCCAGCACGTCGATGTCCAGCAGCCGGCCGGCGCTATAGATCTGCTGGGTGACGGCGATATCCTCCGGCGAGGGCGAGGTGTCGCCGGAGGGGTGGTTGTGGGCGACAATGATGGCGGCGCAGTTCTGCTTGACCGCCTCCCGAAAGAGCTCGGCGATGCGGATCACCGAGGTGTTCAGGCTCCCCACATAGATCGTGGGCGTGCCCATCACCCGGTGCTTGGTGTCCAGCAGCAGCACGCGCATCTGCTCCTGCTCCAGAAAGCCCATCTCGGCCAGGAGCAGGTTGGCGGCGTCCGCGGGGGATTTGATCTGCGGGCGGGCGTCGGGGGCGGCGATGAGCAGTCGGCGGCCCAGCTCCAGCGCGGCCTTGACCTGCGCCGCCTTGGCCAGCCCAATGCCCTTCACCGCCTCCAGCTCGGAAAAGCTGGCCCGGGCCAGCCCCGGCAGCCCGCCGAGTTGGGCCAGCAGCCGCTGGGCCAGGCCCAGCACGTTCTCGCCGTTCCCGCCCACGCGCAAGAGGATGGCCAGCAGCTCCGAATCGGCCAGCGCGCCGGCGCCGAGGCGGCTCAGGCGCTCGCGGGGCTTGTCGCCGGCGGGAAGGTCGCGCAACATCGGTCGGTACAGGGCGGGCTCGCCTGGCTCCATCTCGCTCTCCTTGCGGCTTGCGTTGGCGGCATTATGCCACCGAGCCGCCGCGGCGCCAAGTTACGACGCGGCAGCGCCAGGTCGCGGCGCGCCTCTGTCCTTTGACGTTCGACTTGCGACTTTTGACGCTTTTGACACCATCCCGCGAATGCGGTAACATATCCAGGCGAAAGACGTACACATGGCCAAGTGGCGACCGGACCTCGACGAGCTTCCAACCTATCTGTGCCGCCTGGGGGGCGCCCTGGCGCCGCGCATCCCCGCTCGCCTGGGGTATGCGCTCTTTGGCTGGCTTTGGTCGCTGGCGGCCCGCTATGGCCCGGCCTTTCCCGCTGTCTGGGATAACGTGGCCCACGTGTTGGGGCCGGACGCCCCCCGGGAGCGCCGTCGCGCGGTGGCGGAGGGGATCTATCGCTGCCAGGGCCGCAACTATTTCGACGTCTTTCGCCTGCCGGCGCTGAGCGATGCGCGGATCATGGAGCTGGTGACGGTGCGCGGCCTGGAGCACCTGGACGCGGCGCTGGCGCTGGGGCGCGGCGTCATCATCGTCAGCGCGCACTTGGGCAGCGTCGAGACCCCGGCCCACGCCCTGGCGGCGCGAGGATATCCCATCCTGGCGGTGATGGAACACCTCAAGCCCGAGTCGCTCTACCGCTACATGGCCGAGCTGCGGGGCCGCCGCGGCATCGAGGTGGTCCCCGCCGATGGGCTGCTGCGCTCGATCTTTCGCGCGCTCAAGGCCAACCGCATCGTCGGGCTGGTGGCGGACCGCGACACCACCGAGAGCGGCGTGGTGGCCGAGTTCTTTGGCGCGCCGGCCTGGCTGCCCGATGGCTATGCCCAGCTCGCGGCGCGCACCGGCGCGACGCTGGTGCCCTGTTTCGCCCTGCGCCGCCCGGACGACAGCTACGAGGTGCGGGTCGAGCCGCCGGTGGCGCCCGCGCCCGAGCCGGGGCCCGCCGTATCGTACTATATGGGCCAGGTGCTGCGCGTGGTCGAACGGTACATCTCGCTTTATCCCGAACAGTGGGTCATGTTTCAGCCGGTGTGGAAGCTGGGAGAGGTCGGATTCTGAGTGAAGATCGCCCTGGTATCACCCTACGACTATCCCTATCCGGGCGGGGTCACGGAGCATATCGCCCACCTGGATAAATGTTTCCAGCGTTGGGGCCACCAGGTCACCATCCTGGCCCCTTCTTCCTACGGCGCGGAAGCGCTGGGCGATAACGTGGTCAAGGTGAGCAGCTCGGTGCTCCCCCTGTCGGTGAGCGGCTCCAAGTCGCGCATCACCGTCTCGCCGGCGATCTATATCCGGGTCAAGCGGGCGCTCAAGAAATACCAGTTCGATGTGGTGCACCTGCACGAGCCGATGATGCCCGCGCTGCCGCTGGTGGTGTTGCGCCACTCGCACGCGGCCAACGTGGGCACCTTTCACGCCTATCGCGAGGCGAACCATTTCGCCTATTCGCACACGCGCCACCTGCTGCAGCCCTTTTTCGACAAGCTCGACGCGCGGATCGCCGTCTCGGAGGCGGCGCGCGAGGTGGTGGCCCAGTACTTTCCCGCCGATTACCAGATCATCCCCAACGGGATCGACGTCAGCGCCTATGGGCCCGCGGCGGAGCCGCTGCCGGCCTATGCCGATGGCGCGCCCACCATCCTCTTCCTGGGCCGGCTGGATAAGCGCAAGGGCTTCGAGTACCTGCTGCGGGCCTTTCCCGGCATCCTGGAGCAGTTCCCGAACGCGCGGCTGATCGTGGCGGGGGGCTATACCGCCGAGGAGAAGGAGCCCTACGAGCGCTACGCGCGCCAGCTCGGGCTGAAGGGCGTCCATTTCGTGGGGTATATCTCGGCGCAAGACAAGCCGCGCTACTATCGCTCTTGCGATGTCTTTTGCGCCCCCTCCACCGGCTTTGAGAGCTTTGGCATCGTGCTGCTGGAGGCGATGGCCTCGGGCAAGCCCATCGTCGCCTCCGACATTGTCGGCTACCGCTCCGTGCTGGAGGAGGGCAAGCAAGGCTTCCTGGTCAAGCCGGAGGACGAGCACGCCCTGGCGGCGGCGCTCGTCTCCTTGCTGCAGCGCCGCGAGCTCGCCCAGGCCATGGGCGAGGCCGGGCGCCAGACCGCGCGCAAGTACGCCTGGGATACCATCGCCGCCGAGGTCATGGCCTGCTACGAGGAGGCCATTCGTCATCACAAAACATCGAGGGAGAGGCCACGTGCTGAGTGATTGGGTTCGCAGCAAGACGCGTTGGTTGGTGGTGCCGCTGGTGCGCTGGTTGGGCAAGATGGGCGTCTCGCCCAACGCCCTGACCCTGCTCGGCTTCCTGTTGAACGTCGCCGTCGGCGTCATCGCCGGGCTGGGCCACCTGCGCCTCGCGGGCCTCTGCGCCATCATCTCGTACTCGTTCGATGGGCTGGACGGCGCCCTGGCGCGGGAGACCGGCCAGACCAGCGCCTTTGGCGGCTTTTTGGACTCGGTCACCGACCGCATCTCCGAGGCCGCCCTCTTTGGCGGCATCCTCTGGCACGCCATGCAGCAGGGCGACCAGATGAACGTGGCCCTCGGCTACGCCGCCATCATCGGCTCCCTCCTGGTCAGCTATGCGCGCGCCCGCGCCGAGGGCGCCGGGATCGACTGCAAGGTGGGGCTCTTTACCCGCTTTGAGCGCGTGGCGGTCCTCATCGCCGGGCTGATCCTCGGCCAGTTGCGGATCGCCCTCTGGCTGCTGGCCATCCTCGCCAACGTCACCGTGGTGCAGCGCATGGTCCACGTCTGGCGCGTGAGCCTGGAAAAGAAAGCCGCCTGATGGCTCGTCTCGTCGTCCTCGGCTCCGCCTCGCCCAAGCCCGACCGCTTTCGCAACAATACCTACATGTTGTTGCAGGGGCGGCGAGATAATATCCTCATCGACTGCGCGGGCTGCCCGATGCAGGCCCTGCAACAGGTGGGCGTGGACCTCTCCACCCTCAACCACCTCATCGTGACGCACCGCC
>JAAYEA010000372.1 GCA_012689325.1 Chloroflexota bacterium | reverse complement strand
GCGTGCCGCCGGGCGCTGCGGGACGAGCTGGGCGCCGAGCCCGCGCCTGAGACGGAGGCGCTCCGTGACGATATCCGCGACGGGCGCCTCGCGCCGCGACCCGAGCCCCGCGCGCTCAATCTGCCGGCCTCGCTCTTTCCCCTGGTGGGGCGCGAGGAAGAGCTGTCGCGGCTCATCGCCTGCTTGCGCGACCCGGGGTGCCGGCTGTTGACGGTGGTGGGGCCAGGGGGCGCGGGCAAGACGCGGCTGGCGGTGGAGGCGGGGCGGCTGGTCGCCGGCGACTATCGCGATGGGCTCTGTTACGTCCCCCTCTCGGCGGTGCAAGACCCCGCGGGGATCGGGCCTGCCATGGCTCAGGCGCTGGGCTTTACTCCCTATCAGGGCGCGCCGCTGGCGGAGCAACTGCTGTCGTACTTGCGCGGGCGGCGGGTGCTGCTCTTGCTGGATAGCTACGAGCACCTGCTGGAGGGCGCGGCATGGAATGCCGCGCCGCTGGTGAGCGATATCCTGACGGCGGCGCCGGGGGTGAAGGCACTGGTCACCTCCCGGGCGCGGCTGAACCTGCCTGGTGAGCAGATCTTCCCGCTGGCCGGGCTGGCGCTGGGAGCGGAGCCGCAACGCCCGTCCTCTTTCCCCTCTCCCAATGCTTTGGGAGAGGGGGCAGGGGGAGAGGGCTCCCCCGCCGCCGCGCTCTTTGCCACCGCGGCGCAACGGGTGCGGCCCGGCTATGCGCTGACGGACGCCGACGCCCCCGCCGTGGCGGCGATCTGCCAGCGGGTGGAGGGGATGCCGCTGGCGATCCTGCTGGCGGCGTCGTGGATGGGGCTGCTGACGGCAGAGGAGGTGGCCGCCCAGGTGGCGCCGGACTCGGGGCGGGGGATCGAGTTCCTGGCCGCCGACTGGCCGGGGCTGCCCGAGCGGGAGCGGAGCATGGCCGCCACCTTGGAGCGCTCCTGGAGCCTCCTTTCCCAGCGGGAGCAGGGGGTCTTGGCGGGGCTCTCGGCCTTTTGCGGCGGGTTCACGGCGGAGGGGGCGGCGGCGGTGGCGGGGGCGACGCTGCGCGACCTGGCGCGGCTGGCCGACCGGTCGCTGCTCTACCGGCGCGAGTCGGGGCGCTACGATTTGCACGACCTGCTGCGCGAGTACGCCGCGCTCAAGTTGCGGGACGCGCCCGACGGCGGGGAGAGCGTCCGCGACCGGCACGGGGCGCACTATCTGGGGACGCTGGCGGGCTGGTCCCGGCTCTTCACCGGGGCGGACGAGGCAGTCGCCGAGATCGATGCGGAATGGGAGAACGTGCGCGCGGCCTGGACGTGGGCGGTGCGGCGCGGGGAGTGGACGCTGCTTGGCGCGGCCACCCGGGCGCTGACGCGCTATAGCTCCACGCGGTACTGCCATGCCGAGGTGCGGGCGCTGCTCCTTTTGGCGGAGGAGCGGATCAGAGAGGTGCTGGCGGCGCCAGCGGCCAGGACAGGGCCCTTGCTCCATGCGGCAGGCGCCATCATCGCCGCGCGCGCCTATCAGGATCGCATGCTGGGCCGTCCTCAGGCGGCCATGGCGCCGCTGCGGGAGGGCATCGCCTTGCTGGAGGAGGCCATCGACGCGGGAGAGGACGCCCGCGGGTATCTGGCTCGTAATGTGCGGAGGCTGGCCTGGATGCTCTCCCCGGCTGAATCAGCCGAGTCGATGCGCTGCTATGATCGCGCGATCCAATTGGCGCGCGAAACGGCGGATCGCGAGGAACTTGCTGACGCGCTCAACTTTAGCGGAGGTCGGGCGAGGAATATGGGCGACTTGCCCGAGGCGCGCCGCAGGCTGGGCGAAGCGCTCGTCCTCCGGCGTGCTCTGGGGAACGTTTCCAATGAGATCCAATGCCTGAGCCAACTGGTCTACTGCGCGTTGGAAGAGAGAGACGGCGCGGCTGCCGAACGCTGGCTGGAGGAGGCGCGGACGGTCGTGCAACGCGTGGGTATCCCCAAGCTGCCTCCCAAGGGCAGGTCCCACTTTCGCCTGATCCTGCATATACTGGGCCACTTTGAGGAAGCGGCGGAGCTGTCCAGAGACCAACTCCTCCTCTTCCGAGAGCGAGGGCTAGAGTTCCACTTGCTCGGGGGACTGGAAACCCTGGGCAACGACGAGCTCATGGCCGGGGGATACGCGGAGGCGCGGGCGCACTTGGAGGAGTCGCTGCGGCTTTACCAGGCGGCGGCCGACGCCCTCAACGTGCAGAACACCTGCCTTTCGCTAGGGCAGTGCGCGCTGGGGCAGGGAGACTTGGCCGAGGCGGAGCGCTGGCTGGAGCGCCTGACCCACGACCCGCCGGATCCAAAAGATACCTATCACCTGACCTGTCTTCTTGGCGCGCCGGTGGCAAGCCTGGCTGGGAGAGAGGGCGAAGCCCGTCGTTACCTGTGCGAGGCATTGCGCCATGGCAGCGCTATGCAATCCCTGCCCGCTGTGGCCCTGTATCTCGCCTTGCGCGGGGAGGCGGAGCGGGCGGTAGAGGTGTACGCGCTGGCTTGCGGCCACCCTTGGGTGGGCAATTCGCGCTGGCACGAGGACGTCTTTGGCCGGCCCATCGCCGCCGCGGCCGCCTCGCTCCCGCCCGAGGCCATCCGCGCCGCCCAGGAGCGGGGCCGCGCCCGCGATCCGCAGGCGACGGCCAAGGAGCTGCTGGCCGAGCTGGAGGCGTGACCT
>JAAYEA010000048.1 GCA_012689325.1 Chloroflexota bacterium | reverse complement strand
CGCCGAAGACGGCTTGGGCGGCTGGCAGCCGGCCAGCAGGATGAGCAGGAGCAGAATCCCCCCCAGCCCCCGCTTGATCAGGGGGGCAAGAGAGGAACGACATCCGGACCAGGTAGTAGCGACTTGAGTCGCTCCTGTGGATTGCGCTGGTGTGTTCATGGTCTGAGGACGCCGGGGCGGCGCCGAGGGTTCCCGAGGGTCCAGGGGGCTACCCTCCCGCGGCGGGGAGCAGCGCCGGGGGCAGCTCGAGGGCGACGCCGTTGGAGAGGAGCCGCCCATCGCGATAGCGCAGCGCCGCCTGGAAGGTCAGGCGCTGGCCGGGGCGGGCGTCCCGCTCCACCGTCGCCTCCACCACCCACTCGATGGCCTCCCTTGGCTGCAAGGCCCCCAGGGTCCGGGTCGCCCGATGCTCGCCGCGCACCGCCAGCGGCCAGGGGACCTCCAGCGATAGCTCGGCGCCCTCGGCGGGGGCGTCGCCCTGGTTGACCGCCCTGACCACAAAGCGCACCGCGTCGCCAGGGCCCGCGAACTCGGGCGAGACGCTGAGCGAGAGCGCCGGGTTGGGCCGCGGGATGGGCGTGGGCGCGCCAGGGAGCGGCGTCGCCGTCCAGGTGGGGGGCGGCGGGTCCGTGGGCGGCGGGGCGGGCGTCACCGGCGGCGGCGTGCGCGTCCAGGTGGGGGGCGGCGTGCGCGGCACGGTCTGCCCCTGGACGGCTCCCCAGGGCAAGGCCAGCCCGAGCAGGGCCAGCGAGAGGCCCGCCAACAAGGCGAGGGCCAGGGTCCAAGCGCGCTCGCGGCGAGGGATGGTGGGTGATGGTTTCATGCGCGTTCGCCGATCTCGCCCGTCACGGCGCCCGGCTCAGGGACGGCAAGTAAAGCTGCCGCCCCGAGAAGCGCGCCGTATAGGCGGCATAGGTTTGGCCGAACTGGGTGATCGTGCCCGGGTAGGCCGTGTCGCGCCAGTCAAAGAGCGAGCCATTGTAGCCGACAAAGGTTTGCAGGTCGATGAGCTTGTCGTTCAGGCTGTACCACGACCAGCGCTGCACCAGCCGGTTGCCGTCGGCGGGGCAGCCGAGCTCGTCGTCCACCGCCGTCAGCATATAGTCGAAACTGCCGACCATGAAATCCTTGACCACCTGGTCGCCGTGGGCCGCGTCGCCGCCGCCGAGGTAGGCGGAAGGCATCAGCACGCCGTACTCGGAGATGACCAGCGGCTTTTCCCGCTCGCCGCGGGCGCGCATCCAGCTCCGAAAGTCCACGATGTGCTGGCGAAAGATGTCGAGGCTGGCGTTGTCATAGACGCTATAGAGCTGGCCCTGGTCCACGTCGCTCCCCGGCGGGACGCCGCAGCCCCAGGAGTAGCGGTCCTCTTGCAGGATCTGGATATGGATGTTCCAGATATCCACGGGCATGCGGGTCCCATAGAGGGCATAGTGGGCCTGCCAGGCCTGGTCCAGCCATTGCAGGCGCAGCGGCGTGGGCTGCACGATCCCTGGCGCGGAGAGCCGCGCCGTGGGATCGCGCCCCTTGATGAACTCGTGCATCTCGTGGTAGCGCCGGGCGTATTCCTCCGGCAGCATGGCGTCCTGCCCGGGCGTGTCCGGCTCGTTGCCGATCTGCCAGACGGCGCCGGGGTTGGCGTCCACCGCCTGGCCCAGCGCCGCCCAGTTGGGCGCAAAGGTCGCGCCGCCCACATAGATGGTCTGCACGAATTCCATGCCGTGGGGCCGCGCCGGATGGGCCTGGTACGCCCAGTTGGTGTACCACCCCGCGCGGAGCTGGCCGACGTCGTATTGGGTGATGTCGCCGTAGCGGCCGGCCACGCCAAAGCCGAAGCGCTTGAGCGGCGAGGCGTAGAGAGAGGTCCCCTCCGCCCGCGCCAGCGCCGCCGGCCCCAGCAAGAGCGCGGCGATCAGCGCCAGCCGCCACCCCCACGTTGGGAATCGTCTCATGGCGCCAGCACCGTCAGGGCGGCCTTGTACGTCCAGCCGGTGTCGCCGCCATAGGCCGGCGCCCACTTGTCCACGGCGCGCATATAGACCTTGCGCGGCCCCACAAAGGCCGACTTGAACGACAGGCGCAAGGTCAGCATCTTGGTCCAGGTGTCCGCATCGCTCGCCTTGGTGACCTTGAGCGTGATGTTCACCGCTTCGTTGCTCAGGGTGACCGTGTCATTGGGGATGCTGTACCCCGTCCCCCAGGTCGTCCCCGCCCAGTCCGCCAGGTAGAGCTTGCGCTCGACCGTGTCGTAGCGGATATAGACCCCCTGCGGGTGGAAATCGGCCGTGGGCGGGTTGTTGGCGATGGCCAGGTAGAGATAGCGCAGGTCGCTGGACTGGTCCTGGTCGCGGTAGCGCGGCTCCAGGGAGAACGTGGTCCCCGCCTTGAAGGCCAGCGGCTGCGCATAGATCGTTGGCAGGATCAGCGCGCTGGGCGCGCGGTTGATCACCCAGTCGCCCCGGTCGTTCCAGCCCTCCGCCGCGCCGCCGATGTCGGTCAGGCGCAGGTAGAGGTTGTGGGCCAGGGCCGACAGGCGATAGCTGGGCCGCACCGCCCAGGAGACCGTCAGCGTCTTGCCGTCCGCGCTCTTGGTCACCGTCGTGGCGGCATAGTCCAGCGCGAACCAGGCCGTCTTGGCCACGCCCCCGCTCCCGGGCTGGCCGCCGCCGGTCCAGGCCGTGTCGGCGGGCAGGCGAATCCAGAGCTGGTTGAGCTGCGGGTCATAGCGGGCATAGACGCAGTTCGTCTGGGCGGTGGTCCCGTTGATCAGCAGATAGACGTCGTCCATGCTCTGCCAGCCCTCGCTGTGGTAATAGCTGGCGGCAAAGGAGACGAGGGCCCCCGGCTCGGACCAGCCGCTGCTGGGCGTCACCTGCACCGTCTGCATCTGCACGTCGCGGACGCGGACGGCGCCATAGAGGTCCCAGCCGTCCTGCAGGCCGCCGGCATCCCGCACCAACAGGTACTCGTTCAGGGTGCGGCCTCGGACGGGCCCCAGGAATTCGAGCGCCCAGGTCATGGTCAGCGTGGCGCCGGACTGGATCGCCTGGCACTGGCTGGCCTTGACCGTCACCAGTTCGTTGCTCACCGTCCCCGCCGAGCCCGCGGCGATCCCGCCGGCGGGGAGCCAGGCGGTGTTGGCCACGTCCCGCAGGTAGAGGAGGTTCGTGGCCGGGTCATAGCGCAGGTACACGCCGCCGCTCTCGGAGGCCGAGGCGTTCAGCAAAAAGTAGGCCGAGGCGATATTGGACGCCCCGTTGAAATCCGAGTAGGTGGTCTGGAAGAGGTAGGTCGCGCCCAGGCCCAGGTCGCCCGAGGTGGGGGAGACGCCCACCGTCTCGGGCGCCCAGGCGCCGATGCCAAAGGCGGCGGCGGGGTCCCAGCCGTCGAACATGGCGTGCTTGTCCCGCGCCTTGAGCCACTG
>JAAYEA010000371.1 GCA_012689325.1 Chloroflexota bacterium | reverse complement strand
TTTCCGAGCTGCAGCCTGACCCCGAGCACCGGGACTTGGGCGGACGCATGTTGGTGACGCCCCGCTGCAAGTATTGCGCCTTCTCCGAGGGCGCTCGACCTGAGCTGCTCTTCGATCTGGCCGCCGACCCTGGTGAGACGCACAACCTGGCTACCGACCCCGATCACGCCACGGCTCTTTTGGAGCACCGCCGCCTGCTGCGCGAGTGGATGAGCGCCCACGGCGATCCGCTGGCCCTGCCCACCCTCCAACAAGGATAGCGACATGCCCGAGCTGCCCGACCTCGAAGTGCTCCGCGAGCGCCTGGCCCCCCGCCTGGTGGGCCAGATCATCGCCGGCGTCCGCGTGCGCCGCCCCCTGATCGTGCGCAATCTCCTGGGCGGCGAGATGGACGACCGGCTGTCCAACCAGGTGTTCGCGGAGGTGGCTCGTCGGGGCAAGTTCTTGCTCTTGCGGCTCAATGGCGGGCTCACCCTCGTGGTGAACCCCATGCTCGCCGGGCGGCTTCGCTACGGGCCGCCCCTGCCCCGCGATCGCGCCCGCGACGCCCTGATTCTGTCCCTGGGCAATGGCCAGGAGCTGCGTTACCACGACGCCAAAGACATGGGCAAGGTCTACCTGACGAAGGACCTCGAGCAGGTGCCCACCTACGCGGGCCTGGGGCCCGAAGCCGACGACCCGGCCGTCACTCTGGATATCTTTGCCGAGCGGCTGCGCAGGCATCCCGGCGAGATCAAGACCGCGCTGCTCAGCCAGCGCTTCCTCGCCGGCATCGGCAACGCCTATGCGGACGAGATCCTCTGGCGAACCGGGCTCTATCCCTTTCGCCGGGTCAACAGCTTGAGCGCCGCTGAGGTCGCCGCGCTGTTCACCGCCATGCGGGAGGCCTTGGCGGAGGCCATCTCGATCCTGCGAGAGCGAGTGGGCGAGGAGACCGATGTGGAGGTTCGCGACTTTATGTCGGTGCATGGCAAGGCCGGCCAGCCGTGCCCCCGCTGCGGCAGCCCCATCAGCGAGGTCACCCGGGAGCGCCGCGCGACGCATTTCTGCCGGACCTGCCAGCCGGGGCTGCTCGTGGGCAGGGGTTAGGACACATCGTCTCTCGCGGTGAGCCAGAGCGGGCGCCGCGCCTTCTCACTCCTATACCAGATGTCACATTTCGAGATCACGATACCGTGGAGGATCACCATGCGCATTGGAATCATGGCCCGCACCTTTGTCCGTCCCACCCTGCAGGAGAACCTGGATGCCGTCCAGGCCCACAGTATTCGCTGTGTGCAGTACGGCTTTAGCTGCGCGGGGCTCCCCGAGATGCCCGAGCGGATCGATCCGGCGCTCTGCGACCTCATTCGGCGCGAGATGGAGGCGCGAGGCATCACCATGTCCGCCATCTCGGGAACCTTCAACATGATCCACCCCGACCTGGGGGTCCGGCAGGATGGGCTGCGGCGGCTCGAGGCGCTCGCCGCCGCTTGCGGGCGCCTCGGGACGTCCGTTATCACCCTCTGCACCGGCACGCGCAACCTCGAAAGCATGTGGCGGCGTCACCCCGACAACGATTCTGCGGAGGCTTGGCGGGATATGCTCGCCTCCATGGCCCGGGCGCTGCGCAGCGCCGAGGACCACGGCGTCACCCTCGCCTTCGAGCCAGAGGTGTCCAACGTGGTCGATTCGGCGCACAAGGCCCGCCGGCTGCTCGATGAGATGCGCTCGCCTTACCTCAAGGTGGTGATGGACGCGGCCAACATCTTTCACGCGGGGGAGCTGGTGCGGATGCGCGAGATCGTGGATGAGGCGTTCGACCTGCTCGGCGGCGACGTGGCCCTAGCCCACGCCAAGGACCTCGACCGCGACGGTGAGGCAGGGCATATCGCCGCGGGCAAGGGGCGGCTCGACTATGATCAGTATCTCTCCAGGCTCGCCGCCCTGCCTGGCGACCTGTCGCTGATCCTGCACGGGCTAGCCGAGAGCGAGGTAGACGGCTGCGTTGCCTTCCTGGCGGCCAGCCCGCATCTCTCCCGAGCGGACACGCCAGTCTGAGCCCAACGCGCCGGGAGCTCTACACCATCTCGAGCATGTATCGCCCCAGCTCGTACGTCCGGCGCACCGCGCCGTCCCGCAGCGGATCGGGCAGCGGTCGGATCGCGGAGGCGACCTCGAAGGTAAAGTCACCTCCATAGTGGATCGCCCGCAAGGCCTCCAGCACGACCGGCCACTGGATGGTGCCCGTGTACGGCAGCAAGTGCTGGTCGGATCGGCCATCGTTGTCCTGGATGTGCACGGCCTTCAGCCGATCCCCCAGCGCGCGGATCGCTGCGCCCTGGTCCAGGCGCTGTATATGCGCGTGCCCGGTGTCCCAGCAGATTCCTACCCGAGACGAGCGAAAGCCATCCACCAAGTCGATCAGCTCGGCGGTGCCGGCGCAGTAGAGCCGGCGCATCCCGCGGCTTTCGGCGTAACCCTCGTTGATGTTCTCCAGCGCCAGGCCCACCCCGGCGCGATCCGCCGTCGGCAACAGCGCGCCGAACCAATCCAGGTTGCGCTGCTTGAGCCCGGCCAGGTGCGCGGCGTCCCAGGCGCCGGGATAGCTCTCGGGCTCAAAGACCACCCAGGGCGCGCCGATGATCCCCGCCCCCTCAATGGAGCGGTGGCTCATCTCCGTGAGCCAGCAACAGCGCTCGTCGCCGACGAACTTGGCAAAGATGGGGCCGTGGGACTGGCTGAAACTGACGCCGAGCTCATCGGCCCGGCGCCGAATCTCGTGCAGCCACTCTCGCCACCCTTCGCCGATAAACGGCGAGCCCTGGTGGGTCCAGTCCGTAAAGTTGAAATCGAGGTGGCGGAAGCCAGCGGCGACGCAGCGTTCCATTGCCTGGAGCTGCGTCACCCGCGAAGGGTCATAGAGCACGTTCAGCGAGGTCGAGAGATCCATGCTTCCTCCTGCGATAGCCGCGCCAACCAGGGCCAGTGCCTTAATGCGCAGTCGCACCGCGTCCGAGGCATCCCATAAGCAATGACTCCTACCGGCCTGAGGCACAGTAGGAGCCAGGAGACAAGCGAGAGAACGGGACGTTTTGGCGCGCCCGGCAGGACTCGAACCTGCAGCCTGCTGATTCGAAGTCAGACGCTCTGTCCTTTGAGCTACGGGCGCGCGGCAGGTACGGGCGCATTATAGCACCCTTGCCGCCCGGCGGCAAATCCCTCCCTGGCTTTGCCCTCAACCGGATTCCGTGCTATCCTGCACCCTGACCAGTACATCAAGGAGGACAAGATGGGCGTCTATGAGGATTTCGCCGAGTTCTATGCCCAAGGCCCCTATACGCGTTTCAGCGCCAACATGGCTGAGCTGATCCAGCCGGTCCTGGCCAGCTTGGGCGCCTCCCCTTCGATGGTGCTCGACGTAGCCTGCGGCGAGGGGACGTTCGCCATCGAGATGGCGCGCAAGGGCTACTTTGTCACGGGCATTGACCGCTCCAGCCGCATGCTTGACCTCGCGCAGGCCAAGGCCAAGGCCGCGGGGGTCAAGGTCAATTTCATGCCGCGCAACATGGTTCACCTCATCTTTGACGACTCGTTCGATCTCACCACCTGCTGGTTCGATAGCCTGAACTATATCTGGACCACCGTCGAGCTGGAGTCCTGTTTTGAAGGGATCTTCCGCGGCCTGCATGCCGGTGGGTGGTTCATCTTTGACATCAATACCATCTATGGGCTCTCGGTGCGCAACGTCCAGCACCCAGCCCACGTCGAGGTCGACACCCGTGACGCTTTCGCCATCCACCAGCCCAGCTATGACTATGAGCTAAACATGGCCCAGACCAAGATCACCCTCTTTCGCCGCAAGGGATTGGACTGGGATCGCGTGGAGGAACTCCATATCCAGCATGGCTTTGCCTGGTACGAGATTCGTAACGCCCTACAGAAGGCGGGGTTCCGCATCGTCGGCAACTGGGGCAGTCTCAGAGACATGAGCCCAGTGGAGAAGAACAGCCCGCGTATTTGGGTCGCCGCGCAAAAGCCGCCCGCGCAGACCGTCTAGCCGCCACTCCGAGCCCAAGGAGCGCCATGAACCTGGTCATCTTTCTGCCCGACGAGATGCGCGCCGAGAGCCTGTCCTGCTACGGGCACCCCCTGGTCCGCACTCCCTACTATGATCGGTTATGTGAAGAGGGAGTACGCTTTGACCAATGTTATGTCCAGCATACAGTCTGTACTCCATCCCGATGCAGCCTGATGACCGGCTGGTACCCTCATGTGGCCGGGCACCGAACGCTCTGGCACCTGCTCCGCCCGCACGAGCCCAGCCTGCTCCGCGACCTCAGATCCGCCGGCTACCACATCGAGTGGCACGGCAAGAACGACCTATACTCCCCCGGCTCCTTTCCGCTAGCCCTGGACACCTACACCCACGAACCCGGTGGGCATGCGGGCCCCAACCCCTATGCCATCGACGACCCGCACTACTACAGCTTTGACTACCGGCCCTTTCCGGGCGGCCTGCACGAGACCGGCGACATGCGCAACGTGCAAAAGGGCATCGACTTTCTCCATTCGCGAGCGGCCCAGGCCGCGCCATTTGTGCTTTATCTCCCGCTCTCGATGCCGCACCCCCCTTATGCCGCGCCGGAGCCCTTTCACAGCATGTACGACCCGGCTGACCTGCCGCCGCTGCGCCCAGCCGGCCTGCCCAACAAGCCCGACTACTATGATCTGATCCGCCGCTACCGCCGTCTGGATGAGCTCGATGAGCCGTTCTTCCGTCGGATTCAGGCCACCTATCTGGGCATGTGCACCTATTGCGACTGGATGCTGGGCCAGCTCTTGCGCGCCCTGGACGAGTCGGGCCTGGCTGACGATACCGCCCTCATCGTCTCCGCCGATCATGGCGACTGGGCTGGCGACTATGGTTTGGTGGAAAAGTGGCCCAGCGCCCTCGACGAGGCGCTCACCCGCGTCCCCCTGATCATCCGCGCGCCCAATGGCAAGGGGGGCCACGTGGTGCGCGAGCCCATGGAGCTCCTGGACGTCATGGCCACCTGCTATGACCTTGCCGGCGTCAGGCCGCAGCATACCCACTTTTCTCGCTCGCTCATGCCCCAGCTTGGCGGCGCCGCAGGCGATTCGCGGCGCGCCGTCTTTGCCGAGGGCGGCTACGACCGTCACGAGCCCTTTGCCTTCGAGGGCCGCACCGCCAGCCGCGGCGCCTCCCAAGCGATCTTTGCCGATCGTGCCCAGATCTATTACCCCAAGGGCCTGCAACAGCAGGAGCATCCCGATTCGGTCTGCCGCTCGGTCATGATCCGCCTCGGCGACCACAAGCTGGTGCTGCGCACCCACGGCGTGAACGAGCTCTACGACCTGAAGCGCGACCCGCGCGAGCTGGACAACCGCTACGACGACCCCGCGCTGGCCTCGATCCGGGCGGATCTGAAGCAACGCCTGCTCGATTGGTATGTGTCCACAGCCGATGTGGTCCCCTGGGACGAGGATCCCAGGGGGCTCCCTCCACAAAGGTGAACCGCGCCGCGGAGGCCCGATGATCAGGATCGCCTGCTACCCCAAGTGCTTCGAGTACGAGATCGGCCTGCATCACACCATGACCGTCTATGACTGGATCGCCATGGCGCGGGCCGAGCTGCCCGCGGAAGGCCTCGAGATGTACGAGCGCTTTCTGCCCAGCACGGATCGCGGCGAGGTCGAGCGGCTGCGCGACGCCATCCGGGAGGCGGGGTTTGCCATGCCCATGTTCATCGCTTCCCCCGACCTGGCCCAGCCCGATGCCAGCGCCCGGCAGAGGGCCGTGGAGCACCAGGCGGCCATGATGCGGGTGGCCGCCCAGTTGGGAGGGCCAGGAGTGGTCTGCCGGGTGCTCTCCGGCCAGTGCCGCCCGGAGGTGAGTCGCGAACAGGGTGTGGAGTGGGTCGTGGAGTGCATCCTTCAGCTTGTGCCGCTGGCGCGCGAGTTGGATGTGGTGTTGGGCATGGAGAACCACTACAAGGACAGCCAGTGGCTCTATCCCGAGTTCGCCCTCAGGATGGACGTCTTTCTGGAGATCGTAGACGGGGTGGCGGGCCGGCTAGGCCCAGCGGACCGGGGCCGCTTCGGGGTGCAATACGACCCCTCCAACGCCATCATCGCCGGCGATGATCCTCTGGAGCTGCTGGAGGCCGTGGCCGGCCAGGTGGTCAGCATGCACGCCAGCGACCGCGCCCTGAGACCGGGCGTCACCCGGGAGCAGCTCGCGCAAGCCGAGGGAGCTTTGGGCTACGCGCCGTTGTTGCAGCACGGCGTCGTCGGCCAGGGGATGAACGACTATGACCGCATCTTTGCCGCGCTCAAGCAGGCCGGGTACCACGGTTGGGTCTCCATCGAGGATGGGCTGAACGGCATGGAGGACATGCGCCGTTCATTGGCCTTTCTGGAGGGTATGCGCGCCAAGCACTTTGGCTAGCGCGCTTGCGCCGCCCTCGCCCCGCTTATCCCGCGCGCTCCGGCTCCAGGAGCGCCCGGACCGCCTCCGCCAGGTCTTCAGCCACCTCGGCATGGGTCAGCACCGTCGCGCCCGTGGGGAGATCATCCCCCGCGTGGGGCCCCGCGCCCTCCGGGTCAGCCAGATAGATCGTCCGCAGACCGAGACAGCGTTCCTCAAGCTGGGCCGCCAGCTCGGTCCCGCTCCACCCCGGCAGCGCGAGGGCAGTCACCAGGACATCGATGGAACCCTGCATCTCGGCGGCGAGCCCCAGGGCCTCCTCGGCATCGGCCGTCCGCAGAACCTGGTACCCTTCCAGGCTCAGGATCTCCTGCGCCAGGTCGGCCGTGGACGCCTCGGTCTCCACCAAAAGCACCGTCGCCAGCCCCCGCCGCTCTCGCCGCACGTCTGGCGCGGGCCGGCCTCGGAGATCCGGCGCGGTCGGCCAGTAGACGCTGAACGTGGCCCCAGCCGCCGGCTCCAGCTCGGCGTGGATATGCCCGCCAGCTCGTGTGATGATCTCGCGGCAGATCGCCAGCTCGCGGGAAGGCGAGCTTGGCTCCGCAGCTGCGGCGCCGGAGGCCCCCCCCCTGAGATCCGCCGCGACCCGCGGCCAGTCGGCGATCCGCCCGGTATGATGAACCGCCAGGAGGGCATAGTCGCCCGGAGGCAGGGTCCCAAACTCGCACGCGTGCAGCTGCTCGAGATGCGCATTGGCGGTGCGAAAGAGCAGCCTCCCACCCTCGTCCATCGCATCCGCGGCATGCAACGCCAGAGTCAACAAGACCTGGGCGACCTCCCCGCCGTCTCCCTGCACGGACACCAGTTCCGGGTCCAGCCGGGTCTCCATGCGGATCTGCGCGCCCAACACATGATAGAGCATCTCTTGTAGATTCGTGATGGAGCGGTTGAGGTCGAGGGGAGCTTCCTGCCGAGCATGCGCGCGGCCAATGGCGAGCAGTTGATCGCTCAGCTCTGCGGCGTGGGCCGCCGCCTGCTTCACCGCGGCGAAATCACCATGCACCCGCGCGGAAAGAGAGGGGTCGGTCAGCGCCAGATCGGCGTATCCCGTGATGATAGCCATGAGGTTGCCAAACTCGTGGGCCAGCCCGCCGGCCAGCCTGCTCAGCGCCTCCATCTTGTGGGCCTGCACCAGCCGCCGCTCCAGCTCGCGCTGCGAGTCCGTGCGGAGGGCGAGTTGCGCCTCCACCTGCTGAGCCGTTCCGGCCAGGCCCTGGCAGCGCTCCCTCAGCTCGCCCAGTCTGGTTTCTGCCTCAGCCAGCGACTGCCGATCCGCCTCCGCATAGCGCTCTTGCTGGGCCAGTTCAGCGCGTAGCGCAGCATTCTCTGCCGAGAGCTTGGTGACGCTCCGGCGCAGCCTGCGACCCCGGTGCCGCCAGTGATCGAAGAGCAGCGCCGCCGCCACCAGCAGGCCGACCGCTAGCGCGATAAGGGGAGCATATCCCGCCACGCCGCTGAGAGCATCAACCGGTAGTTTGGACCACATCGCCTTCCATCCCGATTGAGACGTGCCCACGCCAACCAGATTCAGATGGCTACTGTCCAGCATACCAGATGCGCGCCAATTGTCAAACGCGCCCAGCAAGAGGGTCTGCTGGGCGCGCCATCCTCTGCCTATCCCGCCGCGGAGTCTCGGGGAAACACAGTCCAGGGCACTGGCGCGTTGGCCACGCTATGTACCTCCAGCTCGGGGAAGGTCTCCCCCAGATAGCGCGCCAGGCTCTCCAGCCCCCACAGCTCGGAAGTGCCGTGCTCCACAACGATGACGCCGACGCCCAGCTCGTAGATGCGCTCACGCTTGCGCCAGTACGTGGCGCCGTCATAGCAGACCACCAGCGCATCCGCGCCCATGTCCACGGCATCCTTATCAGGAACCAGGCAGCCCACGCCCACCGCCACGCGCGACACCGGTCGCTCCGGATCGCCCATCACCCGCACGCAGTCCTCGCCCAGGGGCTTGACCCGTGTCGCCACCTGTGCGGCAAACTGGCCCAGCGTCTGGGGCTCCACAGCATAGACGCCGTGCAGGCGCGTCTCATCCTCGCCCACCAACTGGGTGAGGCCCAGCCCGCGGGCCCACGACTCGCGAATGCCGATCTCCGGCCAATAGTCCCATGTGTCATGCACTCTCAGCACGACCATGCCCGTCTGGTCCAGGAACCGCTGTTTCGTCAGGCCCGGCTCCACGCCCCGCAATTCGCGCTCCTCTTGCGAGTGCTCCCAGAAGGTCGGTTCATGGGTGATAAAGAGGTCGCAGCCCAACTCGTGCGCCGCGCGGAGGTCCAAGATGGTAGACATCCAGCCGACCGCGACGCGCTTGACCTCGCGGTAGGGGTCGCCAGCCTTGATGGTATCCACGGTTTTGGCGCGATCGACCCATGGCGCCCTGGCCAGCAGATACTCGCGCAATTCATAGGTGTTCATGGCTCGCTCCTTCAGGTGTGCTCGAGCTTGGCGCCGCCACAGCGCTGAACCGACGCGGCGCGCGCCAGCGACGGCTTCATCTTAGCCAGATCGGCCGCGGCGGCAAACAAAAGCTCCGAACCCATGCGGGCTCGGAGCTCGGTCCTCAGCGCCCATGCCGAGGGGCACTAGATGAACAGATTGATCTCGGACTCGGCCGCTTCCTTCACAAAGGTCGCCACGCCCACGATGTCGCTCACCCCATCGATCAGCGACTCGCGGGAGATCTCCATCACGTCCATGGACATCTTGCACGCCAGCAGCTTGACGTCGAGGTCGATCGCCAACTGCAGCAGCTCGGGCAACGAGGTCACCCGCTTGTCCTTCATCATCTTTTTGAAGAGGAGCCGGCCAATGCCGCCAAAGCTGAACCGGGAAGGGTTCAGCCGGTCGATGCCGCCCTTGTTCAGCAGGCCGATCATCTTGCCCAGGAACCCCCGGCCGGTGTTGATCTTCTCCTTGCGGATGGCGTTCAGCCCCCAGAAGCTAAAGAACATGGTGGTGTCCATGCCGGCCGCAGCCGCGCCCGTGGCGATGATAAAGGCGCCCATTATGCGGTCCATGTCGCCGCTCATCACCACCAGGCTACACTTGTTGTTGCCACCCATCGCCTAGCCCGCCTTTTTCACAAAGTACTTGGTGAAGCCGCCGCCATCCTCGGTGCCCAGCAGCTCGTTGCCGGTCTGCGCGCACCAAGCCGGCACGTCGGCGTGCGCGCCCTCGTCATCGGCATGGATCTCCAACACCTGACCCGGCTGCATCTTTTTCATGTTCTTCGCCAGCATCAGGATCGGCATGGGGCACAATTGCCCGATCGAGTTCTGCACCAGATCGCCCTTCATTCTGCCTCCTCGTTCATCGCTTGTGAGCCGGGACCGCCCCGTTGCTCCTCTACCCTAGATCCACGGCGCAACGTTATGTTGCTCGACCAGTTCCACAAAGCCATCATATCCGATCACTTGCACTCCGGGCACCAGCCGGGTCAGCCCGCGAGCCTCCAGGTCAGCCTCCAAGGCATAGACGGGATGGTCCGCCAGCGCTGCCTGCAGGAGCGCCTCGCTCTGCGCGCCGCTCATCGCCGCATAGACGCCATCCTCATACAGCAGGATAGGCTGGCCCTTGGCGGCGATCCGCAACGCCGAGGCCAGGTTCCCGTACTGCGTTGGTGTCTTGTTGATCATGAATAGCATCGCCAGGCCTCCTTAGAAGGGCAGAACAACGTCGCAGCCAGCCAGCGCCGCCGAAATCCCCGCACTGTCCAGCACTTCCACTCCCATCACCAGGTCATCCGCCGTCAGGCCCCGCTCGGCCAGCGACTCCGCATGGACGTAGAACTGCTTGACATCGAAATCGGACAGCATGGGAAAGCCGTCGCCAAGCGGCTTCATGTCCAGCTTGGCGGGGTTCTGGCCCTTGAGCAACACGTACACGCCGTCATCCACGAACGCCACGGCCACGTCCATCTCAAAGACGCCCAACCCCATGATGCTCCGATACCCCTCGGCGCTATAGACGCTGCCATAGGGGGCCTTGCGCATGACGATCGCCACCTTCTTCATCCTCAGGCCTCCTAGTCCCCAAAGGTCACGAAGCGGTCAGCCGCGGTGATAAACTCGGCCAGCGAGCCCAACCCTGACGCGCGAATGTTGGCCGAGACCATGTCCTTCTGCAGACCGCGGAAGCGCGCGCACGCGCTGCACGCGATCACCGGGATGCCCAGCGCGCCCAGCTCGTCCAGCATTCCATTGACATTCCGCTCTCCCGGCGGCCTGATGAACTTGTTTGCGTTGTTGACCCCGTCGGTATAGAGGAATATGCCCGCGATTTCGTGCCCTCTGGCCAGCGCCGCCTTGGCAAAGTGGTACGCCGAATCCACGGCCTGGTGTTGGTAGGGTCCCTCCATGATGAGCACGCCGATCTTCATCTGCTCTCCTCTCCGGGCCACATGGCCTGTGGCTCGCCCAACTCGCCGCGCTTGAACTGCTCGACGACTTGCGCCACGGTGGCGCCTCCCTTCACGATCACCACGTCGATGGCCAAGCTCCACAGCGCCTGGCAACAAGGCGGCGTGATTGCCGTCGTCGCCACCACGTTCACGCCGTGCTCAACCAGCTTGCGGATGGTGTCCAACCTGAGGTGCTGGCCAGCCTGCACCGGCTCCACCTCCAGCGCCTCATGCGACATGGTGGCTGGATCAACCACCACAAAGTAGCAGGCCCCATCGAAGCGGTTACCCACCCAAGCGCCCAGGTCAGGCCCCAGCGCGGCCACGGCTATCTTGGGCGGCGCCCCCTTGCGGGACTCGGGCGCAGCCAACTGCTGGCGCAGGTACCGCTCCACCGCCTGCCGGACGGTCAGGCCGTCCACACCATCGACGACCTCGATGCCCAGGCTCGTCATCACCTGGCAGCAGGCCGGCATAGCCTTCTGCACGATCAGGACCGCCGCCCCATTCCGGGCCACTGTGCGAATCGCTTTGAGGCTGGCCTCCTGTTCGGACTCGGCAGGCGGCATGGGGACGACCACATAGTCCATCGTGTCGCTGTCCACAATGATGAATTGGGGGCAATAGCCAAACTTGCCGCCCACCCAGGCGTCGAGGTTTGTTCCAAGCGAGCCCACCGCGATCTTCATGCCGCCACCTCCTTGGCACCCACGTCCACTGCGGAGCGCGTGATACCCTATAGGGGTATCGCCATTATTATACACGATTTGCGCCAGTTCGTCAAGCGCGAGGCGACCACATCCACGTCCAGTTGTCCCGTGATTTGACACGGCCCAAGATCGGGATATAATTTAGCTAACTAACTATTAGCCAACTAAGTTAAGTGCAAGGAGTGACCCTATGCGCCCACCACCTGACTCGAGCATACTCGACTTTACGCTCGCCCAAATCTGCAAGCTGCACCGGGCTCGCGCGCACACGCTATTGGAGGAACTGGGTCTCTATCACGGCCAGCCCCCGATGCTCTTTGCGCTATGGGAACAGGAGGGGCAGACGCACGGCGAGTTGGCGGCGCGCCTGCACATTGCGCCGGCCACGGCAACCAAGATGATCCAGCGCATGGAGAAAGCGGGGTTTGTCGAGCGGCGCCCTGACGCCGAGGACCAGCGCGTTTCGCGCGTCTTTGTCACCGAGGCAGGCCGCGCCATCCACGCGCGGGTCGAGCAGGTGTGGCAGCGGATCGATGGGGAGACGTTCGCCGGCTTTTCCACGGAGGAGCGCCAGATGCTCCAAGGCTTCTTCCTGCGCATCCGGGAGAACCTGGTTCGGGTAACGGGCGGCAGCCCCAATTTCTAGCCTCATCTTTACGGGGACGGTCGATCCCCAAGCAAAGGAGCCCAGAATTCTATGAAGTCCTCGCTGAAATTGGCCAAGTTCCTCGGGCCCTATCGCTGGTGGGCGATCTTGGCCCCCCTGCTCATGATCCTCGAGGTTGCGATGGATCTGCTGCAACCGCGCATGATCCAGAGGATCGTGGACGAAGGCATCGCCCAGTTCGATATGGCCGTGGTTATCAACACCGGGCTGCTGATGGTAGGCTTTGCCTTTCTGGGCGGCATCGGCGGCGTGGGTTGCACCTTCTTCACCGAGCTTGCTTCGCAAGGCTTTGGCGCGGACCTACGCCAGGCCCTCTTCCGCAAGGTTCAGACGTTCTCCTTCGGGAACCTGGATGAACTGGAGACCGGCAAGCTGATCACCCGCCTGACGAACGACGTCACCCAGGTGCAAGAGCTTGTCTCCATGATGCTGCGCATCATGGTGCGCGCCCCCCTCACCCTCCTCGGCAGTCTCATCCTGGCGGTCATCACCAGCCCCCGGCTCGCGCTGATCCTGGTGATCCTGGGGCCCCTGGTGCTGGCCATCGTCATGTGGATCATCGCCAAGGCTTACCCCCTGTTTGGCGAGGTCCAGCGCCGGCTCGACGACCTCAATACCGTGATGCAGGAGAACCTCGCTGGGGTGCGGGTCGTCAAAGCCTTTGTGCGCGCCCGGCACGAGATCAAGCGCTTCTTTTCGATCAACGACCGGCTGACCAAGCGCGTCGTCAGCGCCTCGCGCACCGTGGCCATCAACGGCCCGGCGACGATGCTGATCTTGAACATCGGCGTGGTCGCGGCCCTCTGGTTCGGCGGCGTCCAGGTGAACCAGGGCAGCCTGCGGGTGGGCGAGTTGATCGCCTTTGTGAACTATGTGCAGCGGACGCTGATGTCCGTCTCCATGGTCAGCATGTTGGTCATGCGCTTCGCCCGCGCGCAGGCCTCCGCCGACCGCATCGAGGAGGTCATGATCAGCGAGCCGCACATCCACGACCGGGCAAGCGCGCAAGGCAGCTTTGCTCCGCGCGGCCGCGTCGCCTTCGAGCACGTCTCCTTTGGCTACGACGGGGATGACGACTCAGGCGTGCTAGACGACATCACGTTCGTCGCTGAGCCGGGTCAGACGGTGGCGATCCTTGGCGCCACGGGCTCGGGCAAATCGAGCCTGATCCACCTGATCCCGCGCTTCTATGACGTGTCCGGCGGGCGCATCACCATCGACGGCACGGACATCCGCGATATCAGCCAGACGGCGTTGCGCCGCACCATCGGCGTCGCGCTGCAAGAGCCCGTTCTCTTCACGGGCACCATCCGCGACAATATCCGCTACGGCCGCCCCGAAGCCGTGGAGGCAGAGGTGGTAGCCGCTGCCAAGGCCGCTCAGGCCCACGAGTTCATCATGTCCTTTCCCGACGGCTACGACACGCAACTGGGCCAACGCGGCGTCAACCTCTCCGGTGGCCAGAAGCAACGCGTCGCCATCGCCCGCGCGCTGCTCACCCAGCCGGCGGTCCTGATCCTGGATGATAGCACCAGCTCGGTGGACGTCGAGACCGAGGCCAAGATCCAGGAAGCGCTGGACGTCGTCAAAACGGAGCGCACCTGTTTTGTGGTGGCCCAACGCATCAGCACAGTGCTGACGGCGGACAAGATACTGGTGCTCGACAAAGGCAAGATCGTCGCCGAGGGGGTCCACCGCGACCTCCTGGCAAGCAGTCCTATCTATCGCGAGATCTATGAGTCGCAGCTTGGCAATGGAGTGACAACAGATGGCACAAACTAGCACAGGTGGAGGACAGCCGGCGCGCCCCATGCCGATGATGGGTCCAGGCGGACCAGGTGGAGGGCCGGGTCGCTTTATGATGGGCAGGAAGGAGCGCGCCAAGAACGTGCGCGGCACGGTCCTGCGCATCTGGAAGTACATGAGGAAACAGAAGGCGGGCCTGGCCGTGACGTCCCTCCTGGTGATCGCCGGCTCCGGGCTGGGGCTCCTGGGCCCTTACCTCATGGGCCGGGCTATCGATCAGGACATCATTCAAGGCGACCTGGCCGGACTGGCGCGCACGGCATGGTGGATGCTCGTGGTCTATGCGGGCAGTTCGCTCGCGATGTGGTTGCAGGCCTATGTGATGTCCGCTGTCTCGCAAGAGACCGTCCGCGACATCCGTAATGACCTGTTCAGCAACCTGCAGACGCTCTCCCTGCGCTTCTTCGACCAGCATACCCATGGCGAGCTGATGAGCCGCCTAGCCAACGATGTGGAAAACATCAGCACGGTCCTGGCCGAGAGCGTCACGCACCTCCTCTCGGGAGCCCTGACGCTCGTGGGCGTGGCCGTCATGATGTTGCTGATCAACGTCCGCCTGGGCATCGTGAGCCTGGTGGTGCTGCCACTGATGATGCTCCTGACGCAATACATCTCCAAGCATACGCGCCAGGGCTTTCGAGAGCAGCAGGAATCTCTGGGCATGCTGAACGGCATCATCGAGGAGACAGTCACGGGGCAGCGCGTGGTCAAGGCCTACACGCGCGAAGAGCAGGTCATCAGCCAATTCGAGGTCCAGAATCGCCGGCTCCAGCGCGCGGCGACCCGGGCCCGCATCTTTGCCGGAACCATGGGCCCGATCTCCAACTTTATCAACAATTTGAGCCTCGCCATCGTAGCGGGGATCGGCGGCTGGATGGCCGTCTCGGGAGCCGCTACGATAGGCACCATCGTCAGCTTTGTGAGCTATGCTCGCCAGTTGGGACGCCCCCTCAACGAGATCGCCAATCTGTACAACTCGATCCAGTCGGCCATCGCCGGCGCGGAGCGCGTGTTCGAGATTATCGACCAGGTGCCCGAGGTGCAGGACGCGCCGGACGCGCTGCCGTTGGGAGAGGTGAAGGGAGACGTGGTTTTCGAGGACGTCACCTTTGGCTATGACAAGGACGTGCCCGTGCTCAAGCAAGTGAGCCTGCACGCCGAGCCAGGCCAGACCATTGCCCTCGTGGGACCGACGGGGGCTGGCAAGACCACCATCGTCAATCTGCTCACCCGCTTTTACGATATCGCCTCCGGCAGCATCCGGATCGACGGCGCCGACATCCGCCGACTCAAAAAGGACGATCTCCGCCGGCAGTTGGGGATCGTCCTACAGGATACCTTTCTCTTCTCGGACACGGTCATGGAGAACATCCGCTACGGCCGGCTCGACGCCACTGATGAGGAGGTGATCGCTGCCGCCAAGCTCGCCAACGCCGACCAATTCATCATCCGACTGCCGCTGGGCTACCAGGAGCCGCTGTCCGAGCGCGCCAGCAACATCAGCCAGGGGCAGCGCCAGCTTCTGGCCATCGCGCGGGCCATCCTCGCCAACCCAAGCATCCTGGTCCTGGACGAGGCCACCTCGAGCGTGGATACCCGCACAGAAAAGCACATCCAGGAAGCGATGCTGCGGCTCATGAAGGGGCGCACCAGCTTTGTGATCGCCCACCGGCTCAGCACCATCCGCGAGGCCGATCTCATCCTCGTGATCGACCATGGCGAGATCATCGAGCGCGGCGCCCACCGCGAGCTGTTGGCCCAGGACGGCTTCTACAAGCACCTTTACGAAAGCCAGTTCAAGGGGCAGCAGCACCTCATTCCCGAGCTGAACCCCGCGTGAACGAACAAGGAGGCGGGGCGATTGGCCCCGCCTCCTTTGTTTCAGCTCTCGACCCAGCCCAGCGCCGCGGCGATGTCCTCAGCAATCGTGCGCCGCTTGCTCTTTTCGATGAAAAAGCTCGGCCCCGCTTGCAGATAAGAGGGAAACACGCGCCTCCCGCGGTAGAAGAACTCGCCGCCGCGGATCTTGTAGGTCGAGCCCGCCGGGATCACCCGGGCCTCCCCGGCCCGCCGTGCGATCTCGTTCACGGCCTTGATCGCCACGTCGCCCATGCACATCCAGACGCGCGCTCCCGGAAAGAGCGCTAGCTCGCGCTCCAACAGGTGGGCGCAGGTGCGCACGGTCTCGGACCGGATCGCATAGCCGGTCTTGGCGCACTTGACTGAGGTGGTCAGATACACGCCGAGGGCCAGAATATCGGGCACCGAGGCCACATCGGCCCCCGCATCTCGGAACGCCTGCACCGTCGTCTGCGCGAATAGCGCTTCCGCCCCCGCATAGTAGTGATCGCTCGCCTGCGCGGGCGCCGCCTCGGAGACCATCACGATCTTGATCGTTGAGGGATCCAGGTCGACAGCCGGCACGACGTACCCTGCGTGCTGGACATCGCCGCAGGGAAACCCCTGGCACCCCACCACCTCGCTCACCTTCATGCTCGCGCCTCCCTACCCCTACGCCCCCGCGATGCGCGGCATCCGCGTCGGCTCGCGCTCCATCTCGGCTTGCACAAAGCGGAGCAGCAGCCCGGCCTTCACGTCAGCATATCGCGGCTCGTCCCACAAGTTGCGCAGCTCGTGCGGGTCCGCCTCCAGGTCAAACAGCTCGCCATAGTCATGTCCGCGATAGACGGTGATCTTGAAGCGAGACGTCACCAGTGTGCGCAGGTGGACTGTCGTAGGGTTATGTCGATTCTCCACCAGCACCCAATCGCGGGCCGGGGCCGTTTCGCCGCGCCAGGCGCGCCACTGGCTCAGGCCCTGCATCGCCCCCGGCGCGGAGATCCCCGCGGCGTCCAGGAACGTCACCGGCAGATCCACCTGGCACTGCAGCGCCTCTGAAACCACCCCGGCGGGCAGGTGCCCGGGCCGCCGCGCCAGCATGGGGATGCGCAGCATGTCCTCGTAGTGGAACGGCCCCTTGGCGACCAGGCCATGCTGGCCGAGGAAATGCCCGTGATCAGTCGTATACAC
The DNA here is from genome assembly GCA_012689325.1 of Chloroflexota bacterium. Classification (GTDB taxonomy): domain Bacteria; phylum Chloroflexota; class Anaerolineae; order JAAYEA01; family JAAYEA01; genus JAAYEA01. The sequence goes on along the minus strand of JAAYEA010000371.1, from coordinate 29,096 downwards.
CACCAACGTGTCCTCGGCCAGGCCCAGCCGGTCCAGCGCCCCCAGGATGCGCCCGACTTCCTGGTCGATCAGGCTGACCATCCCGTAATAGCAGGCCATACTGCGCCTGAGCTCGCCTTCATCGTGCAGATGCGAGTGAAAGCCGTGCAGCCCTTGCCCGCCCGGCTCGCGATACATGGCATAGTCGGGCGCAACCTCCTGCGTCTTTTGCAGATGCGGAGGCATGTCCTCCATCTCGCCCGGCGTGTAGCGGCCAATGGGCATCTCCGCCGGATCGTACATGGTCGCCCAGGGGTCCGGCAGCACATAGGGCGGGTGCGGATCGAAAAAGCTGGCCCACAAGAAGAAGGGCTTTTCCGCAGCGGCGCACCGCTCGATGTTCGCCACCGTCCGCTCGCCCACCCAGTGCGTATGGTGCAGCTCTTCAGGCAGATCCCACACCCTCATCCCGCGCGTATACTCGGGGCCGCGATACTTGTCATCATCGCGCCGGGGCCACTGCTGGAAATAGTCGCGCCACTCGGAGAAACCCTTCTCCTCCAGCCACAGGGCATAGTGCTGCCCGACATGCGACTCGTGCCCGTGCATGCGCGCCGTCTCTACGTGGGAAAAGCCGTACCACGGGCCATGAAAGCCCCGCCAAAAGTCCAGGTCGCGCATGATCGGCTGGCACTCGATGGACTCGCTGCCTGGCGCCGACGCCAGCGGCTGAAAGTGGGCTTTCCCCACCAGAATGCTCTCGTACCCGTGCCGCTGAAAAACCTCGCCCACCGTGGGCACGTCCTCCGGCAGCTTGACGCCGATGGTCCAGCAACCGTGCCAGGCCGGGTATTGTCCCGTGATCAGCGTAGCCCGTGAAGGTGAGCAGACCGGGTTGTTGCAGTAGCCCCGCTCGAAGCGGATCCCCTCGCTCGCCATACGGTCCAGCGCCGGGGTGCGGATGCGAGCGTTCGCCACACCCAGGGTATCGTAATGCTGTTGGTCGCTGGTGATCAGCAGGATATTGGTGGGTTTGGGCATTTGGCGACTCCGGTGTCGAGTTAGGATGCGCCCAGCTTGGCGGCTTCGCGATCCAGGATCTCCCAAGCTTTGCGGACGTAGAATCGATAGTTCGCCAGCGGCGTGCCGTTGGGGATGCGGTGGTCCAGTCCCAAGACGCACCCTCCGGTCCGCACCATCGGCGGGATCTTGTACTCTAGCTCGGCCACGATCTCAGTCTGGCTCTGGCGGATCACGTGCTTGTCCAGGCCGCCCACATAGGCCAGCCGCGCGCCGTATTGCTCCCGCAGCTTGACCAGGTCCATGCCCGCCGCGGGCTCGATGGGATGCATCACATTCAGTCCAGCGTCCAGAAAGGCGGGGATCACCGCCTCCATGTTCCCGTCCGAATCCTGGTTGAAGAGTCGCGCGCCACGCGATTCCAGCAGGTCCCAGATGCGGCGATAGTACGGCTTGATGAACTCGGCCACCGTGCGGGGCCCGATCATCGGCCCGCTGCGGCCGGCCATGTCCTCGTGCACGTCGAGCTCGTCCACCTGCACCGCCGCCGAGACGCGCTCCAGCACCCGAAAGGCCGTCTGTCCGATCGTGTCCAGGATATCGTGGATCAGCTCGGGCTGCTCGTATACCGCGATGCACACCTCCGCATCGCCCATCAGGAGGCGCGGCTCGTCATACCCTCCCGGGATATGCACCGTCACCACGCGCCCCGCCCGCAGATGCTCTTTGGCGACCTCCTCCCAGCCACTGCGGAAGCGCTCCTCGGAGAACTCGTAGTGGTGCTTGATCTTGCGCCAATCGTCCATGTTCTTGACGGGATGATCCATCGGCAGGCCGAGGGTTGCCGCCTTCTTGGAGAGCTTCATCGTCCTCCCCATCCGGTCGCGGTAGATCAGGTGGTCCTCCGTCTCTTGCAGGATTACCTCCTCCCCGCCGCCGATCCAGCCCGTCTCCACCGGCACGCCCCCCGCCATGGCCCGCCGATAGCGAAAGGCCGACATATCCAGCTCCGCCGGGGTGGCTCCCTGCGCCGCCCACTCCTCCTTCAGGCCGATCAGCGGCCCAAAGATCTCGGTGAAAAGCGGGCGCCGGTTGGACCGGAAGGTCATATGGTCGAGGTATTCCTCGCGCCGCACTTCCATCGCGCGGGCGATGGCCAACTTGGCGTGGCTGCCGTGTATCCGTTCGTGGGCGTCCATGCTTGCCTCCTCAGAGCTGATGGCCTTAGCATAGTCAGTTGTTCGCGTCTGGGCAAACTCTGCCATGCGCGGAAGCCGCCGGCTTTTCCGCCACCACCCACAGGAACACCACGGGGTCTCCGAGCTCGACCGTCGTCTCCTCGCGCGCGCTCAGTGTGCGCAGCCCCGCCTGCTCGACCAGTCGACGGTTGGTGTCGGCGTCGTAGCTGCTCCAGTACATCGGCGCGCCGAGGAAATCGTCGGCATAGTCGACGGCATGGGCGCGCGCGCCCAGGGTCGCGACGAATAGACCGCCGGGGCGGAGCCAGGCAGCGATGCGCCGCAAGAGGTCGGGCTGCTCCTCTCGCGGGACGTGAATGATCGAGTAGAACGCCGACACCCCATCCAGGCTCTCCGGGGCCAGGGACAGGGTGCCGATGTCGGCTTGGAGGAACGCTGCCGCTGGCACGTTCTGTCGCGCCAACGCCACTTGCCGCGCCGAGATATCCGCCCCGATGACCCAGAAGCGCTCGGCGAGCGCCCGCGTGGTGGGCAGCCCGGCCCCGCAGCCGAGATCCAGCACGCGCGCCCTGGCGGGGAGCCGCTCCAGCAGCACTTGGGTGTAGCGCACCCGCGCCTCGGCTGGCTCGGTCAGCACCCAGTCGAGGTACTGCTGAGCGATGCGATCATACCCCTGTTCGACGACCCGCTTGGGATCCACCGCCCCTCCTTAGCTAGAACAGCTCGTCCAGCAGGATATAGAACGTGACCTTGTCCTCGTCTGGCGCGCTGATGCCGTATTCCTCAAAGAACAGGTCCACCCACCGCCGGTCATCGCCGAGGTTATGCCTGATGCTGCGCGAGGCGAGCGCCAAGTCCTGGTACCGATCCGAGACGCCGGCGCGCCCCAGATCGATGAACCCGCTGACCCGTCCATCGGCCACCAGGATATTCGGCAAGCAATAGTCGCCATGGGTAAAGACCAGATCATCGCTGTCTGGGCGCGTCGCTGTCACGAGCCGCAAGAGATCCGACGCTGCTTTGCCTTGCCAGCGCGGCTCAAACTCGCCCACGTCGATCAACCCGGCTCGCACCCGCTCCTGCGCCTCGGCGATCTTGGCATCGGCTCGCTGATCGAAGGGGCAATTGCCGATCTCCACGGCGTGAATCATGCGCAGGCCCTCGGCCAGCCAGCGAACCAACTGCGCGGGGTGGGCCAGCACCTCGGGATGGATCAGGTTCCTTCCGCGCACCTCCGAAATCAGCAGGTACTGCATGCCCTCGCGCTCGCCATAGTAGAGCACCTCGGGCACGGGCAATTTGCCGCGCAGCCAAGAGAGCACGCGCGCCTCGCGTTCAAGCGTGTCCTGAAGCTCAGGGACGGCTACCTTCAAGTAGGCGTTCCCCGCTGGCCGACGTACCCAGAACGTCTCGGACGTGGAGCGGCCCTCGGTGTTGCGCTCGACCACGCCGCCCCGCAACATCCACCGCAGCTCGGCCGGCATGGGCGGAAGGGACTCCTCTCGCTGCCTAGACATGGCGCTCCTTCTTTTTGGCGCGGGGCTTGCGCAGCTCGTAGACCTGCCAATGCACCTTGTACGCATCGTACCGCGTGCGCGGCGGCTTTTCCTCCGCCGGATACCCCACATAGGCGATGCCCAGTGGCGTGACCTCATCCGGGATGTTGAGGACCTGCCGCACCGGATTGATGACGCTCGGCAGCGGATAGACGCCGATCCACACCGCGCCGAGGCCCAGCCCTGCCGCGGCGATGAGCAGGTTCTCCATGGCCGCGCTGCAATCCTGCACCCAGAACTGGCGCGCCGCCGTATTGTTGGCCCGCTCCGGGTTGCCGCAGACGACGATCGCCGCCGGGGCGTTATAGCGCGCAAAGAGCAGGTGGCTCCGCAACACATCCATCGCCTCCTGTCCCGTTACCACCACGAATTCCCATGGCTCGCTGTTGGCTGCCGCCGGCGCGGCCATCGCCGCCTGCAGCAGCAGCTCTAGCTTGTCCCGCTCCACCTCGCGCTCCTGGTAGCGACGGACGCTGCGGCGGGCCAGGATATAGTCCATCACGGTTCTGGATTCGGTCATTGGGCACGTCTCCATGCAGCTTTCCCGGATTCCACGGACAGAATACCACAGCTTGCGGGGCAAAGACAAGCCCCCCAAGGTCGCAAGGGCCTTGGGGGGCCAGAGACGGATACTAGGCTTCCTCGATCGCCTCCGTCCCGCGCTCATATTCGCGCATGGACAAGTCGGCGAGTTGCTCCCGCAGCATGGAGCCGACATACTGGCCCCACAGGTCGCCCGTTAGCGCCTCCGCATCGCACTCGACCCCTTGCGAGGCAAAGTACTCGCACGTCCGCGCCAGGTCGCGCCGCAGGATATCCCGCGCCTGGTCGTTGCCCAGGCAATCCACTACCTGGGGAAAGTCGATGATCAGGATCTCGCCCTGCCAGTAGAGGATGTTGTAGGCCGAAAGGTCGCCGTGGACGATCCCCTGCTTGAGCATCAGCTCGACGTTGCGCAGCACCTCACGGAAGAGGCGCTTGGCTTCGGCGTGTGACAGCGTCACCGTGTTCAGCGTTGGCGCAGCCATGCGCTCATCGCCGAGGTAGCTCATCAGGATGGCGTTCTCGCTGGCGCCCAGCGGCTGCGGCACGGCCGCCCCGGCCTGGTGCAACCGCCGCAGTGTCACGAACTCGTGCATCAGCCACGAGGTGTGCGAGACCTGCTGCCCGAAGGCCGTCTTTTTGCCAACGGCCCGCAGCACGCGGTCATCGGTCTTTCTGACGGGCGTCCCATCCTCGGTAAGGATCTGCCGCCCCTGGCGATAGAGGGCGTCGTTACGCAGGTTCCGGAACATGCGCGGGCGGTAGACCTTGGCAGCAACCAGGTCCAGCCCCGTGGTGGGCTGCGCGGCGCAGCGGTACACGTGGGCCTCTTTGCCGCCCTTGATCAGCGCCAGCACGTCCCGCAACAGGCCCTCCTCGTAAAAGGCCCGCAGCGATTCCAGCAGCCAGCCCTCCTCGAAGCGCGAGGGGCGGTAGGTAGGCCGAAAGCCTCCCTCCAACCCTTCCACGCCCGCGCCGAGGGCGGGGCTGCCGTCGCCTTCCAGTGCCTGCCGGTGCGTCCCTTGACGTCGCAGGCTCTTGCCCTCCCGCCAGGCCAGCTCCTCGCGGCTCGGCGGGTCGAATATCTCTTCGTACGATTCGTATCGCTGAGCGACGCTTTCCGCGCTGCTCAGCGCCACCACATGGTGTGCGGTCACGGTTCGTTACCCTTTCTTGGAACGGTCCTCGGCCATCCGGCCGCGGGACAGGCGATTGTGAATTCGGCACCGTGACTCGGGGCGAGGCGTGGGCGCCTCCCCTGGCGACGGTGCTACGCGCTCTTGCCCATTGGGCGATCCACCCTATCGATCAGTCCGCTCTTGCGCATATCATACCTCGCTTCTCGCCGCTTTCGCCCGCGGCGGAGGGCTTCTCATTATCTCCAGTACCGCTCGACTAGTCGTCCGCGGGCACGGCTTCCGCCACCAGGGCTGGCGCTTCCACCGTCTCCTGCTCCGCGAAGGGATTCACGCCTTGCTCCCTCTCGGCGCGGAACTGCCGCGTGTAGAGCCGGTAGTAGTGGCCCTTGGCCCGCAGCAGCTCGGCATGGGTGCCCATCTCGGTGACGCCGCCATTCTCGATGACGATGATCCGATCGGCTCGCTTGATGGTGGAGAGCCGGTGCGCGATCACAAAGGTGGTGCGGCCTTCCATCACCCGCTCCATGCCCTGCTGGATCAGCGCCTCGGTCAGCGTGTCCACCGAGCTCGTTGCCTCGTCCATGATCAGGATTTCGGGCTGAGCAAGCACCGCCCGCGCCAGGCTGATCAACTGCTTCTGCCCGACGGAGAGCAGGTTGCCGCCCTCGCCCACCTCCTCGTCGTAGCCCTTGGGCATGTGGACGATGAACTCGTGGGCGCTGGCGATCCTCGCCGCCTCCTCCACCTCCTGATCGGTGGCCTCTAGCCTCCCGTACCGAATGTTCTCCCGGACGCTGCCGGAGAACAAGTGTGGCGTCTGCAGCACCACGCCCAGCCGCGACTGGATGGCGTGCAGCGAGAGCTCCGTATAGTCACGTCCGTCGATGAGGATGCGCCCCTCTTTCGGCTCATAGAACCGCCCAATCAAGTTCACGATGGTGGTCTTGCCGCCGCCAGTTGGGCCGACCAGGGCGATGGTCTCGCCCCGCCTGACCTGCAGCGAAAAGTCCTGCAACACCGGCTTGTCGTCCTCATAGCGAAAGCTCACGTGGTCGAACACGATGTCGCCCGCGATGGTCCCGGGGTCCACGGCGCCCTCGCGGTCCTGCACTTCCGGCACCGCGTCGATCAGCGAAAAGACCCGCTCCGCCGAGGCGATCGAGTTCTGCATCCCCGCATAGACCCTCGCCAGGTCTTGGATTGGCCACATCATGAACGTGATGTACGAGACGAAGGCCTGGATGCCGCCGATGGTCAGGGCGCCGAGCTCCACCTGCAGGCCGCCATACCAGACGATGACCCCCACCACTAGGGCGCTGATGATCTGCACCGTCGGCAAAAAGAGCGCCGAAAGCCACGCTGCCCGGACCGCGGCACGGTACATCTCGCCCGTGAGGCCGCCGAACTCGTCCAGGTTCCGCTCCTCTCGGCAGAGCGCCTTGACCACGCGCACCCCGGTGATGTTCTCATTGTACGCCCCGGTGATCTTGCTGTTCACCTTGCGCACGTTGCGGTATTCCACGATGATCTTGGTCTTGAAGCGCACCGCCACATAGACCAGGATCGGCACCATCGCGAACACCACCAGCGCCAGGCGCGCGTTGATCGTCGCCATGAACACCAGCGCCGTGGTGATATTCATCGTGGCCCAGACCACGTCCAACAGCCCCCAGGTCACCAGCTCGGCGATGCGCTCCGAGTCCGAGGTCACGCGAGACATGATCCAGCCGATCGGTGTCCGGCTATAGTAGCTGAACGACAGCGCCTGCAGGTGGTCGAACATCTTTTTCCGCAGGTCGTAGGTGATGCGCTCGCCCAGCACGCCGGCGTTCCGGATGAAAAAGAAGACGGTGACCGCCTGGATCAGCATCAGGCCAACGTAGGCAGCGGCGATCCCGGCCAGCGCCCCCCGGTTGCCGACGGCGATACCCTCGTCGATCATCCGCTTGCCCAGGTAGGTAAAGTACGAGTCGAGCACCGAGGTGACCGCGATGGCCGCCACGAACCCGATCAGCATCTTCCAGTGCGGCAAGGCCTGCTTCAGGATCCGCAGGACGGTCTTGCCGTTGAACTGGGTAGTGAACTCCTCTTCCTCAAAGTAGGCCTCAGACACCGCTGACCTCCCTTTCCAGCTCAGCCTCGATCCGAGCCTGCATGTCATAGATGCGACGATAGGTGCCGCCGGTCGCCAGCAGCTCTTGGTGCGTCCCGCGCTCCACGATGCGCCCCTTGTCCATAACCAGGATGGCGTCGGCGTTCTGCACGCTCTGCACCCGGTGGGCGATGATAAAGGTGGTGCGGTCCTGCATGAGCTTCTCCAGAGCCTCCCGAATATCGGCCTCGGTCTCGGTGTCCACCGAGGAGGTCGAGTCGTCCAGGATTAGGATTCGCGGGTTCTTGAGCAGCGTTCGCGCGATGGAGACGCGCTGCTTCTGCCCGCCGGAGAGCGTGACGCCTTTCTCGCCCACCAGGGTCTTGTAGCCCTCGGGGAAGGTCATGATCACGTCGTGGATGGCAGCGGCGCGCGCCGCCGCTTCCACCTCCTCGTCGGAGACCTCCCGCCCCACCCCGTAGGTGATGTTCTCGCGGATGCTCCGGGAGAAGAGGAAGGGCTCCTGCTCCACGATGCCGATCTGCTGCCGCAGATAGCGCCGCGGGTAGCGATTGAGCTCCACACCATCCAGCCGCAGGCTTCCGCCGCTGTACTCGTAGAACCGCGGCAGAAGGTTGACCAGCGAGGTCTTGCCCGAGCCAGTCGACCCGAGCAGGGCGACCACCGCCCCCGGGGCGCAGTGCAAGTCGATATCCTCCAGCACCGCCTGATCCCCCTCGTAGGCAAAACTCACTCGGTCGAAAGCCACCTCGCCGCGCACCGGCCCCTCGGGCAGATAGTCGCCCTCGTCCATGGGTTCGCGGTCCTGCTTGATGATCTCGACGAGACGCCCGTAAGACACCAGCCCGGTTGAGGTCTGCACGATCAGCCGGCCAAGGTTGCGCATCGGCCAAATGATCCGCGTGATCAGCGCCGTATAGGCCAGGTAGGTGCCCACCGAGATGTCCCCATTGATGGCCATCAGCGCGCCGACGATGTACCCGCCCACCATCTGGACCCCGCACAGGATATCCGTGAGCGGCCAGTAGGTGGCGTGCATGTTGGTCATCTTTTTGCCGCGGCGGAACTTTTCGATGTTCTCGGCCTCGAACTTGGCCCGCTCATAATCCTGCCGCGCAAAGGCCTTCACCACGCGCACGCCGCTGAGGTTCTCCTGCAACACGGTGGAGAGTTTGGCCTCCTGTTCCTGATAGCCTTCATAGACCTTGGAGACCCGCCGGAAAAAGTAGACCGAGACCGCCACGACGGGCGGGATCACCAGCACTGAGATCAGCCCCAGTTGCCAGCTCAGGTTCAGCAACGCGGCCCAGTTGATCGCGAACGAGATCGCGATGCGAGCCATGCCGATGGCCTGATCGGCGTAGAAACGACGCACGGCATCCACATCGGACGTGGACCGCTGAATCAGGTCTCCGGTCTTGGTCTTGCTGTGATAGGCAAAGGAGAGCCGCTGCACCTGGTCGAATAGATAGTTGCGCAGCCGCCGGATGATGCCCTCCGACGTCTTGGCAGTGAGCCAGCCGCTCAGCAGGCTTGATCCGCCCTCCAGCGCCGCCAGGCCCACAAAGCCCGCCGCCACCCAAGCCAGAATGGCCGTGCCCCGATTCTGCCCCAGCACATGGTCCACAAAGTAGGCGAGCAAGAGATAGGTCGTCGTCTTGGCGATGGTGGCCACCGCGAGGCTGAGCGTGGCCCAGAGATAAGGAAGGCGATAGCCGGTCGCCAGCCGCCAGAGCCCCAGCAGTCGGTTGTCCGAAAGCGTCGCCCGCAGGTCGAGATAGGTTCGCTTGTCAGTTGCCGCCATAGTAGTCCCCTTCCCTGACGCAGGTTCGCTGCCGCCCCCTGGCGCGCAGACCCACGTTACTATAGCACACATACATGTCTAGTGGCGTCATATTCCTGCGCGCGACTAGAAAATTCGTTCTACTCGGGCAGGGTCTCATAGATCTTGAGGTAGTTGTAGTACCGCGTCTCGGAGATCTCTCCCGCCTCGACGGCGCGCCGCACGGCGCACTCGGGCTCATCCAGGTGGACGCAGTCCGAGAAACGGCAATCGCCCGCCGTCAAGAACTCGGGATAGTACCCCGCCAGCTCGTCGCGGTGCAACCCGCTGAGCCCAAACTCGCGAATGCCCGGAGTGTCCACCACGTACCCGCCCATCTCCAGCGGGAGCATGTTCACCTGTGTGGTGGTGTGGCGCCCCTCGTGCCAATGGTCGCTCACGTCCCGCACCCGGATATCCAGGCCGGGCTGGATCGCCTTCAGCAGCGAGCTCTTGCCAACGCCGGACATGCCGGCCAACACGGTCACCTTGTCCCGCAGCAGCCCCCGCAGTTGCTTGATGCCTCGCCCCTCCATGGCGCTGGTGTAGATCACCTCATAGCCCAACTGGATGTAGGGCTTCATCTCGGCGCGGCACTCGGCCAGGCTCTCCGCCAGGTCTGTCTTGTTCACGCAGATCACCGGCGTGAGGTTGTGCAGCCTGGAAGAGACGAGATAGCGATCGATCAGTTCCAGCCAGATGTGCGGCTCTCGCCAGGAGGCCACGATCAGCACCTGGTCCACATTGGCCACGATCACCTGGTTCAAATGGCCATAGAACACGTCTGGGCGGGCCAAGACGCTGCGGCGCGGCAGCACCCGCTCAATGACACCCTCTTGCTCCAGGGACTCGCTGAACAGCACATCGTCGCCCACCGCGACGATATTGGTATAGTTGGTGTCTTCCACCGAGAGGGAGCCCCGCACCGAGCAGAGCAACTCGCGCTCCTCCACCCGAACGCGATAGAGTCCCGCGGCCACCTCTACCACCAGGCCCCGCATCCAGCCTTCGCCCACCGGCTGCTCCTCTTGGGGCTTTCGATCCAGCTCAATGGTGGTCGCCGTCACGGTGTCGCGCCAGGCGGACTGCTCCCCATGGGGCATCACCCGCTCGTTTCGATCATAGTCGACGTCCAGCCAGTCCTCCGGATCAGAAAAGGTGAACTGGTTCCACTCTTTCTGGCGAGTCCGCTTGGGTTTCCGGTTAGGGCGAACCTCTTTGTGCTCCGCCCGAGCCGCCTTCTCTTCCCGCCACTGCTGTATCGCTTTCTCTTTCCGCGTTGCCACGATCCATACCCTCCGAAACAGGACGCAAAAGCGGGGCCACGACCTGGCTCGTGGCCCCGCTTGGCGGACTCGTCCCTGGGACGCCCTGCCCTTGAGACACAAAAAGGCCACGAGCTATGCGATCAAGTCGCCACTCATGGCCAGGGGGTCTAGCAACTGCAAGAGGGCGTCAAGCGCCCTTTTCGATCCGATTGGCCCGAGAGTGGAAGACAGGATCGACGAAACAAACAGCGATGCTGGCATTACCATAGCTTCTGTTCATGCGACTCGTCTCCTTCCTCTGGGCTAGCTTGCCACTCGAGCAAGCCAAGGGTTATTCTACACCTATTCCGCGCACAAGTCAAATCGGATGGGCCATGTTCGCAGGCCCAACCAGCCCGGGCATCAACCGAGGGCCACGTCCAGGGTCATCATCACCGCGAAACCCAACATCGCCCCCATGGTCGCCAGGTTCGTGTCACCCCCCATTTGCGATTCGGGGATCAGCTCCTCCACCACCACAAAGATCATAGCCCCCGCGGCAAAGGCCAGCGCATAGGGCAACAGCGGCTGCACCAGGATCACCGCCAGCGCGCCCAAGACCCCCGCGACGGGCTCCACCATCCCAGAGAGCTGCCCATAGAAGAAGGCCTTGGCCGGCGACATTCCCTCTCGGCGCAGCGGGATGGAGACCGAGGCGCCCTCGGGAAAATTCTGGAGGCCAATCCCCAGTGCCAGCACCATCGCCGCCCCCAACGACGCTTCCGGCAGGCCAACGGCCAGGCCGCCAAAGGCCACCCCCACCGCCAATCCCTCGGGGATGTTGTGAATGGTGATGGCCAGCACCAGCAGGACGCTGCGCTTCCAACTCGTCTTGATCCCTTCGGCCTCGGCGGTCGGCAGGCCCAGATGCAAGTGCGGCAACACCATGTCCACCAGGCGCAGGAACCCGCCGCCCAGCAGAAAACCGATGAGGGGCGGCACCCAGACGACGCCACCCGCGGCCTCCACCATGGCGATGGCGGGGGCCAGCAACGACCAATAGCTGGCGGCGATCATCACGCCGGCGGCAAAGCCAAGCATGACGTCCAGCACGCGCCGCGTCACGCTGCGAAAGGGAAAAACGAGCGCAGCCCCCAGCGCCGTCACGAACCAGGTAAAAAGCGTCCCCAATAGCGCCTGCACCATGGGGCTCTGCTCCGCGAACCAGCTCAGCATCTCTGCCTCCTCAGGTTTCCTCTGCTTGGCCCGTGCTCCGATCAACCATACTTGGCGATGAGGGCCTCGGCCTCGTCGCGGCGGCTGGCGCTCACCGAGCCGATGAGGGCGATCCCCTCCGCGCTGCCCAGCTCCTTCGCGACGTGTTCCAGCACCTCCGGCCCGCCCGAGAGCTGGATGAGCTTGCCGGCTTCGCGAACCTTGCGATAGATGTGCGTCCAGTGGCGATAGTCTGGCTTGCCATCCCCATAGATCCACTGGATTCCCTTGAGTTCCGGGATGCTCAACAGCGAGTCCAGGTGCGGCAACTGGCCCACTCCGTCCAGGTGGTAGAAGGCATTGCCCAGCCGCTTGCAGGAGGCGACCAACTCGGGTTTGACGAACTCGTCGAACATGGCCGGGCTGATCATATAGCAGAAGTCGCACTGCAGCATATAGTAGGGCGCCTCGGAGTACAGTGGCGTCCAGCACGTGTAGCCCGGATTGCTCGGCCGCAAGATGGCATTGATCTCGCTAAAGTATCGCCACCACATCCGATGCGCCTCCCAGGTGACCCGCTTGACCTCGTCCGGGGCATCGTACAGGTCCAGCAGCAGCCGGTGGCTGGGCCGAAAGGTCGAGACGACATCGAGGTTGCCGCCCAGGTCGGTCATGCCCACCTGCACCTGGCCCTGCCAGCGACCGGCGGCAGCCTGGGTGATCCCCCTGACGCGATTGAGCCAGACCTCGCTCTGGTCATGCTCCAGGTGGATCTCCGCGATAGGCCGCTCCTCGGGCGCATGGAACCACACTGTCGCTTCCCCGAGCTCGGTGCGCGCGCCCAGAAAGGCGGCGATCACGCCCGGGCCAAAGTCGACAAAGCGCGAGGGAAAGGCATCCCCGATATAGTCGGCGCAAGAGAGATCATAGTCCCAGCGGTCCACCACCTCCTCCGCCGGAACAGAGAAATCGTAATGCGCGGTGCGCCGCGCCGGGGGCAGGGCCGGCTCCGGGCGGCCGGGGTCGCGGCCCGCCACGGTGAGCTGGATCAGCGGCCTCCCGAGCTTGCCCGCCCACCACAAGCGCGCGTTCTCTCGGATGCGCTCCCAACGCTCAGGGGCAAAGTCGATTGGCATCTCTCCTCCCAGACTCGCGCCAGCCGTTGCGGCTGGGCGCCGGTGGCTCAATAGGGGTGGTTCAGCACCGCCTCGCGCAGCGCGAGATAGTTGGCCAGCGGCACCTCGTTGTTGAGCTCGGTAGAGGAGCCGATCATGATGCGACCCTCGGCCGCGTCAATGGCCCGATGCACCGCCTCGCTCACCTGCTCCGGCGTGCCCAGCGGCAGCAGCTGCGATACGTCGATCCCGCCGCACATGAACAGGTGCGGGTGGCATCGGTGGATGTCGCCCACGTCCATCCCCGCCAGCACCTCGATGGGGTTGAGGCCGTCGATGCCGGCCTCCACCAGGCCGCCCAGGACCAGGTTGAGGTTCCCGTCCGAATGGAACAGCACCTTGATACCTTGGCGATGATAAGCCGCGGTCACGCGGGCCAGCCGGCCAAAGTAATGCTCGCGGAACCACTTGGGCGAGAGCATGGGCGCGGTCTTGAAGGCGACGTCATCGCCGATCATCACCGCCTCGATGCCGTGGTTGGGCGGCAGGTGCTCCAGCCAGTTCACCGTCTGCACGGTGCTCATCTCGATCAGTTCGTCGATCAGGTCCGGATAGTCGGCCATATAGTAGCAAAAGTGGTCAAAGCCGATCTCGCCATAGACCCCCTGCACCCCCACGCCGGGGCCGCCCGGGAAGAAGAACACCTCGCCTAGCCGCCGACGGTGGTTGGTGATGGATTCGAGGGAGCGCTCCAGGCTCGCTTGTCGTTCCGCGGTCCAGGACGGATCATAGGCGTCCAGTTGCGCGCGCTTGGCCGCGGCATAGGCCGCCGAATCCGCATAGGCCACATGCTCATCCCAGATCGTCCAGCGGAAAAAGCGCCGCTTCCGCCCGTCGGGGAGGACCTCGGTGCGTTCGTGCTCCGGCAAGCGCACCAGTGGTCGCGTGGCGTCCACGGCTGGCTCAAAAGCGCGAAAGACCACCTGCGCCGCGTTCTCGACGGTCAGCGTCTCCCCTGCGAAGTGGCTGACCACGGCGTCGTTGCGTAACAAGTCGTACAGCGGCGCCCGATCCGGCATTTGCCCGTGGAGCACCGCGCGCACCCGTTCGATGGAACCCTTCATGCGCCCTCCTGGCCTGTGATTCGCTGCAAGATAGCCAGTTTGGCCCCAGTTGTCAACTGGGAGCCACCCGGCGTATAATTCCCCCAGTTCGATCGCACAGGAGGATAGACGACATGAACTCGCCCTTTGCCACCCCAGTCAAGCCCGATTGGGAGGCCTTTGTGGATTGCATCATGCGCCGGGGCACCCCCCGACGCGTCCATCATATCGAGCTATTCCTGGATGCCGAAGTCCAGGAGTTGATCTGCCAGCGTTACGGGCTGACCGACGATCTGAGCCCCAGCGACCCCGCCTTTGCCTACGAGCGCCAGATCCGCATCCAGCGCTTCCTCGGCTATGACTTTGTGCGCTGCGGGCTCGACGACTGGAGCATGCCACTCAACCGCATCGCGATCGAGGATACGGCCGAGGCCAAGCGCGAGCAAGGGCGCCACTTTCAGGACGAGCACCGCGGCCCCATCACCAACTGGGCCGAGTTCGAGAGCTATCCCTGGCCGGACCCCGATGCCTGCGGGACCCGCACGCTCGACTGGTACTCGGCCAACCTGCCCGACGACATGTGCATCATCGCCAGCGGCGGCTTTGCCCACTTTGCCGAGTACCTCACCTGGCTCATGGGCTACGAAACCTGCTGCTACGCCCTCTACGACCAGCGCGACCTGGTGGCGGCCATCGCCCAACGCCTCATCGACCTCTACCAGCGGGTGCTGCAGCGATTGCTGGCCTTTGATCGGGTCAAGGTCGTCTGGGGCAGCGATGACATGGGCTTCAAGACCAGCACCCTGCTAAGCCCCAAAGACACGCGCGAGTTCATCCTGCCAGGGCACAAGATCATGGCCAGCATGTCCCACGACGCCGGTCGCCCCTACCTGCTGCACGCCTGCGGCAACCTGGAGACCATCATGGGTGACCTGATCGACGACGTCAAGATCGATGCCAAGCATTCCTTCGAGGATACCATCGAGACCGTGATCGAGGCCAAGCGCAAATACGGGGACAAGATCGCCCTGTTGGGCGGCATCGACGTGGACTTTATGTGCCGCAGCAACGAGGGCGCCATCCGCCGTCGCGTGCGCGAGACGTTGGATGCCTGTCTGGCGGGCGGCGGCTACCTGCTGGGCACGGGCAACAGCGTGGCCAACTATATCCCGGTGGACCACTACCTTGCCATGGTAGATGAAGGCCGCAACTATAGCGGCTAGCCCCCCAGATTCCTTGCTCTCGCCCTCCTCTCGCCGGTTCAGGGGCAGGAGGGCGAGAGCAGCAACGCAACATCGGCGCTAGGCTTCGACGACGATCCCCGCGCCTTCCGCGACCTCGCCAATAGCCCAGACGTCCTGGCCTTCCTCCGCGAACCGCGCCAGCAACGCCTTGGCCCGGTCTGGCGGCGCCGCCACCAGCAGCCCGCCCGACGTCTCGGGAGTAAACAGCAGCATCTGCATCTCTTCCTCGACGCCCTCGAAGGTCGTCTTGGGACGATAGCAGGCCTCATTACGGCAGGTGCCCGCGGGGAAGAGCCAGTCGTTGGCGTATTGGATCGCCCCGGCCACGAAGGGGAGACGCGAGAAGCGGAAGCGCAGTTGCACGCCGCTTTTTTCCGCCATCTCGTAGCCGTGGCCTAGCAGGCCGAAACCGGTGATATCGGTGCAGGCGGCGATCCCGCCCGCGCGCTGAACAAGCTGCGAGGCCAGGCGGTTCAGCCGTTTCATGCTGGCCACCGCCTCCGCCACGTGGGCCGGGTCGGCCACATCTCCCTTCAGCGCCGTGGTGACCATGCCCACGCCCAGTGGCTTGGTGAGGAGAAGGACGTCGCCCGGGTGCGCCGCGGCCTTGGTCAGCACGCGTTGCGGGTGCACCAGCCCCATCACCGCCATGCCGTACAGCGGCTCGGCGATCTCAACGGTGTGCCCGCCCGCCACCACGGCCCCGGCCTCGCGCACCTTTTCGCCTGCGCCGCGCAGCACTTCCCCGATCATCTCCTTGGGCACTTGCGGCGGGAACCCGGCGATATTCAGCACCAGCGCCACCTCCCCGCCCATGGCGTAGACGTCGCTCATGGCGTTGGCCGCGGCGACCGCGCCATAGTCGTATGGGTCGTCCACCACCGGCGGGAAGAAATCCACGGTCTGGATGACGGCGGTTTCGTCGGTTATCTGATAGATGGCCGCATCATCGCTCACCTCCAGCCCCACCAGCAGCCGGGGATGATCCTCTGGCTTGAACATGTCTCTCAGTGGGCGCAGCACCTGCGCCAGGTCCTCAGGACCCAGCTTGGCCGCTCAGCCCGCCGCGCTGGTCAGCGCCGTGAGGCGAATCTCCTCGCGCGTCATCTTGCTCCTCCGTCTGCCCGGCAGCCAGCCCTAAAGCTGGACAACCTTGGCCGCGCCTAGCATGGCCTCGGCAATAGCATACATATTCGAGATCACTCCCACGGCAACCTTGTCCTTGAGGCCGAACTGGCCGAGGCACGTTCCGCACGCCAGGATCTCGATCCCCCCATCGCGCAGCGCCAGCAGGTCGGGCAGCACCGGCGAGCCCTCCACCACGAGCTTGACGCCGCTGTTGAAAAAGACAATCACGTCCGGCTGCGGCGTCACCTCGCCCAGGGTATGGAAAAAGGCGCGAATCAGGATCGACCCCAGCTCGGCATCCTCGCCGCGACCCATGAACTCGCTCCCGACCACCAGCGCCAGCGGGCCGGCGCCAGCCGCCGGGGAGGCGGCCACCGGCTGGGCCACCGCCGCCGCTGGCGACTGGTCCGCCGCGGCCTTGGCGATGTGCAGGCAGATCCCTTCCGCGGTCCGCTCCGCTCGCACCGTGCAGCCCGCGCGCTCGGCCATCCGGGTCACGTTCTGCTGCGCCGTCTCGTTATCCACCAGCGTCACCAGGGCATCGCACGTCTGCAGCGCCCGGCGCGTCAGGATCACCGGCTGCGGACAGGGCAGGCCTCGCGCATCTACCTTCTCGACCACCATGTACCCTCCATCATCGCGTCAGAGACGCTCCACCTGAAGAACCGGGGCCGACCCCGCGCGCGTGCCAGCCCGCCAGGTCGCCCCACCTGCTGCCCGATCACGCGCAGAAGGGCTTGATCTCCTCGATCTGCACCTTGGCCTTCTCCAGCGCTTGGCGCGCCGCTTCGGCGTCCTCCCGGCTGATGCGCAGGCAGACGCCGCAATCCGAACTGAGCGAGCGCGGCACCGGGATCAGCTTGTTCGCGATGCCGGCCATGTGCAGCACCCGTTCGGCCCGCAGGGCGTGGCTGGTGCTAGCTACCAAGATCGCCATATAGCTTCCCTTTTCGATCACCTTGCCCTCCCGGCCAGGGCCGCCACGGCATCCAGCGCCATCTCGATCTCGGCGCCGGTGCTGAACGCGCCCAGGCCAAAACGCACGGCTCCCGCTGGAAAGGTACCGATGGTTCGATGAGCTGCTGGCGCGCAATGTAGCCCCACCCGACACATGATATCGCGCTCCTCGTCCAGCGCCAAGCCCACCGCGGAAGGCTCCAACCCAGCGACGTTGAACGCTACCGTGGCCGTCTGGCGCGCCGCGTTGCGCGGCCCATAGACGGTCACGCCAGAGATGGCGCACAGGCCGTCGATGAGCCGCTGCGCCAGCGACACTTCGTGCGCGCGAATCGCGGGCACGCCACGCTCTAGGACCCACCGCACCGCCGCGCCCAGCCCTGCCAGGCCGACGGCGTTGGGCGTGCCGCTTTCGCACATATCGGGCAGGAAATCGGGCTGCTCCTCCCGCTCCGAGCGGCTGCCCGTGCCGCCCCGCTTGAGCGGCCGCAGGCGACGCTCATCCACGCGCGGCCCCAGGATCAGCCCGCCGGTGCCCATCGGACCCAGCAACGCCTTGTGCCCAGTAAAGGCCAGCAGGTCAATCGCGTCGGCCCCCATGTCCACGGGATAGCATCCGCCCGTCTGCGCCGCGTCCACCAGCAAGAGCAGATCGTGCCGCCGCGCAATCTGCCCCGCCTCGCGGACCGGCAGCAACGTGCCCACGACATTGGAAGCATGATTCAGCGCGATCATCACCGTGTTAGGCCTGATGGCAGCTTCCACATCGGCGGGCTCCAGGAACCCCTCCGGCGAACAGGGCACCACCGTCAGCTCCACGCCCTCACGCGCCAGGGCGCGCAGCGGGCGCATCATCGAGTTATGCTCCATGCTGCTGGTGATGATGTGGTCACCAGGGCGGAGGATGCCGCGCAGCGCCAGGTTCAGCGCCTCCGTCACGTTCAGCCCGAAGGCCACCCGCAGCGGGTCCGGCCCGCGAAAGAGCTCGGTGACCGCCTCGCGCGCGCCATACACCAGTCGCGCTGCCTCCACCGAGAGCCGGTGCCCGGAGCGACCCGGGTTGGCGCCGACCCCATCCATAAACTGGGACATCGCCTCTAGCACCACCGGCGGCTTGGGCCAGGACGTGGCGGCATTATCAAAGTAGATCATCTTGGGCCTTTCCCTTCGGAGGTTCCCGCCTTCTCTCGCGCGCACCAGAGAAGGCGGGAACGAAACGAGTCTTTATCGACTCAGCACCAACTTGAAGCCATCCCCAGACTGCTGCACAACCACCTGGACGCCCTGCTTTTCAGCCATGCGCCGTACGTTCTCCCGGGACGTCACGCTATCCACCATCACCTCGATGGGGAACCTGGCTGCTTTTATCGCGTTCCGCGCCAGGATGACTGGCTGCGGGCAAGATAGACCCCTCGCATCAACGATCGTTGCCATGGTTGTCCTCCCCTCAGGCTTTCTCGCGCATGGTGAACCCGATGGCCAAGCAGACCAAGAGGCCCACCCCGATAGCCCACATCCCCGCCGTGCTCAGGCCGCCCACCTTGAGGACGCCATCCACCACAGCGTCAGCTCGCCCAGCCAGCCCAAAGTTGTGAGAGATACCAGCGCCGGTGATCATGCCCAGCACAAAGATCGCCGCGTCGCCGTCGCCCTCGCCGGAGAGGAAGAGCTGTCGGCCCGGGCAGCCTCCGGCCAGCGCGAAGGCGAGCCCCGCCAGAGCCATCCCAGCCAAGTTCCAGAGGGCGCTGCTGTGCGCCACGGGCTGCCCCGTGAAGCCAAACTTGACCTGCCCTAGCGCCAGGTTGGTGATGAAAGCCACTACCACCAACGCACCTACGCCCGTGATCAGGTGCGTATCGCCCATGAGGATGACGTCGCGGATGGATCCCATGGTGCAAAAGCGCGTCCGCTGCGCCAGGATGCCGATGATGAGCCCCGCGCCCAAGGAGATCAGCAGCGGCGCGTGCAGCGATCCAGGCCCAGTGGTGGAGAAGAAGAGGGGCCCGCCCTCCGCCACCTGGACGCGGAAGACGAGCAGCAGTAGCAGGCCAGCCATGATCAGCGGCATGATCCAGCCCACCGCGACGGGAGCGCGGGTGGCGCGGCCCAGGCTATAGCCCGACTTGAGGAACAGGACCCCGATGGCGATACCGGCTGTCAGTCCCGCCAGGCCGAGGATCGCGTTCAGGTCGCCACCCGCCAACCGCAACAACGCTCGCCAGGGGCAGCCAAGAAAGGCCAGCGCGCCGATCATGGCAAACACGCCCAGCACGTAGCGGACGATGGGCGCCGAGCCGCCGCGCGCCCTGAACTCTCGGAACAGCAGCGCGGCGATGAGCGAGCCCAGCACAAAACCAATGATCTCCGGGCGGACATACTGGACGACGGCGGCGCGGTGAAGGCCGAGCGCTCCGGCGATGTCGCGCTCGAAGCAGGCCACGCAGATGCCCATGTTCGCGGGGTTGCCAAGCTTTTGCAGCAGCGGGGCCAAGAGGCCGATGGCCGCCCCTGCGGTGATGATCCCCCACCGCGAGGCGAAAAAGCGAGTAAGACGTTCGGATGTGCTCTCGGACATGTGTTTCCTCCCGTTTCGATTATGTCTACTAGCGAATTCCCCTGATCCGCCAAGACAACAGAAACCGCCGCCAACATGCATCGTTCGGCGACGGTTCGACAGGAGGCTAGCCCCTTCCGCTCTAGACCACAGAACGCCATGGGACGACGCGCCCTATCGCCGCCCCTGATGCATATCGGCGCGCCCGCGGGCGCCACCTAGCGCCCGGAGCGTATGCTCATGTACGGCGATGGAATGTCGTCTGCACCGCTCTGCTCCTCTCAGCAAGTGATGGGCACATTATAGCACCGGACAGACGGGTTCGCAACTGCACTTGCCAACCGCGTCGATTTGCGCTAGACTGGAGCAACTCATGCAGGAGATGGCCCATGTCCACCGACCTTCAGGTCTTTGCCGACACCACTGCCCATCGTCGCCCGGCGCGCATCCTCTATTATGCCGGGTTCACCGCCGACCTGGAGAGGCGGGTCCAGGAGCACATCGGCAGCGCCGATATCGCCGAGCACTATGGCTTCCTGCAGCGTGTCTGGCTGCCCCTGCGCCGCCCCGAGGGATTGGCGCCGCTCGATTACCGCCCCTACTGGGAGGGCGAAGAACTGCCCCCCGGCACCACCATCAATTCCTGGGGCGTGGCCCAGGCGCCCAGCGGTCTCTACCACTTTTGGGGCTACATCTCGCCCCTGCGCCACGCGCGGTCGCTGGCGGACATCGAGAACTATCCGCTAGATGACCTGACCGCTTGGGATACCTCGTATATGCCGGCCATCACGGCGCAGTCTCACGCCGCAGGCAAGATCTCCATCGGCAGCATCGGCCACATGTACGAGACCGCCTGGCAGATTCGCGGCTACCCCGAGTTCCTCATGGACATGATCGAGCGTCCCGCCTGGGCAGAGTGCCTTCTGGAGCGCCTGGCCGAGCAGAACCTGTGCAAAGCGGTGGCCTACGCCAAGGCGGGCGCGGACTGGATCCATTGCGGGGACGATGTGGCCAATCAGCGCGCCATGACCTTCTCGATACCCATGTGGCGCAAGATGATGCTCTCGCGCTGGGCCAAGGTCTGGGCGGCCGTCAAAGACATCCACCCAGGGGCGCGGATCTGGTACCACAGTGACGGCAACATCAGCGAGATCGTGGGCGAGCTCATCGAGGCGGGGGTGGATATCCTCAACCCCCTGCAGCCCGAGTGTCTGGACCTGGACGCGCTGCACCAGCGCTACGGCGAGCGCCTGACCTTTGACGGGACCATCGGCACCCAATCCACCATGCCCTGGGGCACCCCTGACGAGGTGCGCGCCCGGGTCAAGCAGGTCATCGCCAAGTACGGCCAGCATGGCGGCCTGATCATCTCGCCCACCCACGTGCTAGAGCCGGAGGTCCCCATCGCCAATATCGACGCGCTGGTGCAAGCCTGTCGCGAATACGGGACGTTCGAGCAATAGGAGCGCGGCGGGCCCTGGCGCGCAGACCGGCGACTGCGCCATCGCAGCATCTCCCTCTGCTCAGCAAAGGTTGAGCGAGAGGGGTCTGAAGCCCTCGGGGCGATCTGGATCGCCCCGTTCCGGACAATCCATAACCCAAGGAGGAATCGTGATTCGTTCCAGCGTGTTTAGTGACGAGCTGTCCCTGGATTTCGACGAGACCGTACGCATCTGCGCCGAGCTCCGCGTGCCCTATATCGCGCCGCGCGAGGGCCTGTACGGCAGCGACATCAACCACCTGCAGATGGATGGCGCCCTCAAGATGAAGGCGGCGATGGACCGCTACGGCATCGGCGTCTGGGCCATCGGCTCCCAGTTCGGCAAGTGCAGCCTCACCGACCCCGCGGACTGGGAGTTCCACCAGGATATCCTGGAGCGCCACTTAAAGTTCGCCAAGCTCTGGGGCAGCAAGGTGATGCGCGTCTTCCCCATGCACATCCCCGATGAATACCGCAAAGGCGAGCAGTGGAGGACCAACCGTCCGCCTCTGGAGCCTTATCTGCCCGTTATCGTCGAGCGGATGCGCTGGGCCTGCAAGCGGGCCGCCGAGGAAGGCGTCAAGCTGGCCATCGAGCCCGAGGGCGTCACCTTTAGCGGCAACATCCCCGAGATTCGCGCCATCATCGACGCCGTGGGCAGCGATAACCTGGGCGTCTCCTGGGACGTCGCCAACTCGTGGGGAAATGGACACATCGCCTGGCCCGACGAATACCCCATGATCCGCGGCCTGGTGTGGGATATCCACGTCAAGGATGCGGTCTTTGATCCGAAGGATCGCTCGCGCGTGACCGGACGCACCCACATCGACCTGGGCGAGATACCCTGGCACGACATCTTTCGCCAGTTGCTGGACGACGGCTATGACGGCGTGGCCTCCATCGAGACCCACCTGTTCTTCGGCATGTACCCTCGCCACCGCTGGCTGCAACCCGCCACCATCGACGCGCTGCGCAACCTCAACCGCGTCCTCGCGGAAGTGCAGGGCGTTATCTAGGAAAAGGAACAGAACATGACCAAGCCGTTTCGCATTGGCCTCGTCGGAGCCGCCTCGTCTTTTACCTTCATCTTTGCCGATGCGCTCAAAGAGGAGGCGCCCGCCGACATCGAGTTCGCTGGCATGACCTATCTCGACCGCGAAGAGCGGTACATCCAGGACTCGACGAACTTGCCTTGGCTCACCAAGTACCCCAAGACCATCGCCGGGTACGTGCAGACCTATGGCGTCCCCGCTTACGAGACGTTCGAGGAGCTCGTCGAGCAGGGACGGCCGGATGGCGTCTGCATCTGCACCGAGGACTATTTGCACCTTCACTACGCCCTCAAGGCGCTGGAGGCGGGGCTGCACGTCTACGTCCCCAAGCCCTTCGCCTCCCAGCACGACGAGGCCGCGCAAATGTTCGAAGCCGCCCAGCAGCGGGGCAAGGCGCTGGTGGGCAGCCTGCCCTGGCGCTATCACCCCACCTACCTCAAAGCCAACCAGCTCATCGAGCAGGGCGCCATCGGCAAGCCTCTCTCCGGCCACATGGTCATCGACCATCACCTGACGCTCGGAGGCTGGAAGAGCGACCCCACCATGGCGAGCGGGCCCGAGTTCGAGATGGGCTATTACGTCTTTGATGCCATGCGCTGGCTGATGAAAAGCGAGCCCCGCCGGGTTATGGCCTACGCCGCCAACCTCGACCATCAGGGCATTCCCTTTATCGACAACGCCGTTTGCCTGGTCGAATTCCAAAACGGCTCCATGGGCACCATCGACCTGCGTTTCTCGCCGGATTTCCGCTGCCACGGTCACCCGCCGGCGGATATCCTGGGCGACGAAGGCGCCCTCATCTGGGAGGCGGCTCCCAACGGGTCCTCCAAGAACCTCCTGGTCTACAACAAGGCCGGGATGCAGCGCCATGAGCCGGACCCCTTCTTTAACTACAAGGGCGGCGAGATGCTGCATTGGGCCGAGTGCGCTCGCGAGGGCAGGGACGTCTCTGGGTGGCAGCAGGAGTGCCTGCGCACCCTGGACTTTATCGCTGCCTTCAAGCTGGCGCACCAGACGAGGCAGCCGGTGGAGATGGGATAGGATAGCACAACCTACTGCGGCAGCGTGGGCCGCTGGATCTGTCTGCTGCTTGCGGCAGGGGTCGCTCGGGCCCGGGGAATGTCACGGTACGCGAAAGGAGGCCTGCATGGGTTCCAAGGTGTACACGATGGGCACGGATGGCCGCAGCCATTCTGCGGCGTCAGGTCTGGTGCAACAGATGGTGACCGTCTTTGAAGCCGCAGGCTTTGCCGAGATGATCCGGCCGGGCGACGCTGTGGCCATCAAGCTGCACTGCGGCGAATGGAACAACACGGCTTATCTCAGGCCAGTCTATGCGCGGACGTTGGCCGACCGCATCAAGGCGCTTGGCGGTCGGCCATTCGTCTGCGATACCACCACGCTGACGTATTCCACGCTCTCCACCCGCGCCACGGCGCTGGACCTCCTCATCACCGCCGAGCGAAACGGCTACACCTCGGCGACCCTGGGTTGCCCCTTCATCGTCGCCGATGGCTTTAGCGGGACCGATGACGTCTTGGTGGACCTCCCGGAGGGCTACATCCTCAAAGAGGCCTACATCGCCAAAGCCATCGCGCTGGCGGACGTGCTGATCGTTCTCACCCACTTTAAGGGGCACCCGATCGGCGTCATCGGCGGCTCGATCAAGAACCTGGGCATCGGCGCGCAGTCCAAGCGCGGCAAGATGAACGTGCACATGGGCGGGCATCCCAAATACGGTTTTGGCGTGGCCATCGACTTCCACCCCGAGCGCTGCAAAGGCCGCGCCGGCTGCGACCGCTGGGAGGCTTGCGAGAGCTGCTGCCCTTACGGCCTTTTTCACGTGACCGAGACCTCCATCGAGTGGGATCGGGAGCACTGCGTCGATTGCCTCGGCCACGGCGGGGCCAACACCTGGTGCGGCGTCTGCGATAGCCCCGAGATCACCCAACGCGCCGCTTGCGCCGCCATGGCCGACGGCTGCCTGGCCGCGGTCAAGACCGTGGGGCGCGGCAAGGTGGGGTTCATCAACATGGCTATCGACGTCTCCCCGGCCTGCGACTGCGTGGGCTATGCGGATATGCCCATCGTGCCCCACCTGGGCGTCTTTGCCGGCCGCGACCCCGTGGCCCTGGACAAGGCCACGGTGGATAAGGCCGCCGCCTCCCAGGGCATGCCTGGATCGGCAGCGGAGGACTATGGCGCGGAGGAGCCAGGAACGCCCAAGTTCAGCACCGTCTCTGCCCACAGCCGCGAGGACATGAGCGAGGAAATCCAGCTCGTGACGGGCTCGCTCAACGGGTTGGGCAGCCTGGACTACGAGATGGTCACCGTCGACCCGGTGGCCGACCGGACCCTGTGGCAGTTCCCTGACCGCCGTTCCACGCGAGCCAAGTTTCAACCTCTCTACGCCAAGGATGATCCCTTCCCGCGCGAGCGGCACGATGGGCGCGGTTACAAGCGCGCCGACGAGGTGGACCTGGATCGGGTCTCCCAGCACGACGACTGAGCGAACCAAACCATCCCCGACGAGCGCCCCATTGGAGGTGACCATGGCACAAGGTGCGGAACCGATCGAGGCCGCTCTGCAGGCGGTGCAACACGCCGCCGACGGCCTCGCCCAACTGGATGGCCTCGACGCTGCCTGGAAGGCTGGGGCGGCGGCCAAGCTGGCGAGCATCGCGGCGCTCCTGCGCGCGGCCGCGGACCGCTTCTTCGTCAAGACCAAGGCCGGAGCGCCCTTTGTCCGGCGCTGCCAGGAAGAGGCCGACAAACTGGACGCCCTGGTCCTGCAAGTCAGCGCTTCTCCGACCCCGGGCGCCCCGCAGCAACTCGGCCTCGCCCTCGACGCGCTGAACAAAGCCGCCCGGACCCTGGACGAGCGCTCGCAGATGCAGGGGCTGGCGATCACATGAACGCTATCTTGGTGACGGGGGGCGCGGGGCGCGTGGGGCGCGAGGTGGCGGTGGCCCTGGCGGCGCGCGGGCATCACGTCCGGGCGTTCGACCTGTCTTCGTGTGACTTTGGACCGCTGGAGGGCCATTCGGGCCTCGAGATCGCCTGCGGCGACATCCGCGACCAGGACGCCGTCCGGCAGGCCGTGGCCGGCGTGGACGCGGCGGTTCACCTGGCGGCGCTGTTGCCGCCGGCCAGCGAGCGCGACCGCCAGGCCACCCTGGAGATCAACGCGCAGGGCACGGCCAACCTGGTGGGCGCGCTGGCGCAGGCCAACCACGAGGCGCGCCTGGTGTTGAGCTCCTCCGTGTGCGTCTATGGCGACACCTCCGCCGCCGCGCCGCCGGTGCGCACCACCTGGCCCACCCGCGCCACCGATATCTATGCCGAGAGCAAGATCGCCGCCGAGCGAGCGGTGATGGCCACGCGCCTGCCCCACGTCGTGCTGCGCGTTTCAGGCGTGTCGGTCCCCGCTTTTCTGGAGCCGCCGGCCATCTGGCCCTTTCAGCCCGAACAGCGCATCGAGTTCATCTGCCGCACCGACGTCGTGTCGGCGCTCGTGGCCGCCGTCGAGGCCAGAAGCGTCACTCGCCGGGTCTGGAACATCGCCGGCGGGCCCACCTGGCGGATGCTGGGGCGCGAGTACGTGGCTGCCTTCAATGCGGTGTGGGACCTCCCTCCTAACGAGGGCCGCTATCTCGAGCATCCCGGCTATTTTGACTGGTACGACACCGCCGAGTCTCAGGCCGCGCTGGAATACCAGCGAACGCCCTTCCCGCGCTTCCTGGAGCTGCTGGAGGCGGCGATCGAGCAAGCCCTGGGAGGCGAAGAGGAACCCTAGGCGCAGCCCCCGAGCTTCTGCCTTGGCATCCTGGCGAAATCGTGTACAATCGGCCCAGCCTTACGCGTCCTTGCTCGCTCCGCGCAAGGATGCGCCGTCTGGGAGGACGCCAGCATGCACTATCACCCCGAATCGTTGATCGTGGATATCTCGGCCCGGGCGCAGATGGCCCGCATCCAGGTGCTCAAGATGATCTATGCTGGGCAGACCGGCCACCTGGGCGGGGCCCTTTCCTGCGCCGAGATCCTGGCCGCGCTCTTTTTCCACCACCTGCGCCTGGATCCCCAGCGCCCCGACTGGCCCGACCGCGACCGGCTGCTCTTCTCCAAGGGCCACGCCTGCGCCATGCTCTATACCATGATGGCCTATCGCGGCTATTTCCCCGTGGAGGAGCTGATGTCCTTCCGTCGCCTGGACAGCCGCTTGCAGGGCCACCCCGACCGGCTCAAGCTCCCCGGCATCGAGGTCGCCGCGGGCCCGCTAGGCCACGGCGTGGCCATCGGCGCGGGGATGTGCCTGGCCGCCAAGATGGACCCGCGCGCCCGCGCCAAGCCCTCCGCCTTCGCCGCCCCCTCCGCCCAAGCCTCCCCCTGGAAGGTCTATACGGTCCTCGGCGATGGCGAGCTGAACGCCGGCGTGATCTGGGAGGGGGTCATGACCGCCGCCAAGTATAGGCTGGGCAACCTCACCGCCATCGTGGATTACAACGGCATCCAACAGACCGGCGCCACCGCCGACGTGATGCCCACCGAGCCTATCGCCGACAAGTGGGCCGCCTTCAACTGGCACGTGCAAGAGATCGACGGCCACAACGTCGGCGAGATCCTGGGAGCCCTGGACCGCGCCGATGAGGTGCATGCCCGCCCGTCGGTGATCATCGCCCGCACCACCAAGGGAAAAGGGGTCAGCTACATGGAGTACGATCACCGCTGGCATGGCGCGCCGCCCAACCAGGCGCAATACGAGCAGGCGCTGGCCGAGCTCGAGGAGGGTTTGAAACCATGGCAGAAATGATCTCCATGCGCATCGCCTACGGTAAGGCCCTGGTGGAGCTGGGCCGCACCCACCCCGACGTCGTGGTGCTCAGCGCCGATGTGGCCAACTCGGACCATAGCTATATGTTCGGCGACGCCTACCCCGACCGCTTCTTCAACGTGGGCATCGCCGAGCAGTCGCTGGTGGATGTGGCGGCCGGCCTGGCCTTCAGCGGCAAGGTCCCCTTCGCCAATACCTTTGCCTTCCTTTTTGCCACCCGCGCCCTGGAGATGGTGCGCTCCCATCTCTGCTATGGCGGGGCCCACGTGAAGCTCATGGGCGCCTATGGCGGCCTCTCCGACTCGTTCGATGGCCCCACCCACCACTCCATCACCGATGTCGCCATCATGCGCGCGCTGCCCAACATGACCATCGTCGTCCCCAGCGACCCGGTCACGCTGACCAAGCTGCTGCCCCAGGTGGCGGACTGGTCGGGGCCGGTGTACATGCGACTGAACCGCAACGAGGTGCCGGTGCTCTATGGCGACGATTGCGCCCCGGTGCTGGGCCAAGCGATCGTCGCCCGGGAGGGTCGCGATGTGACGCTGATCGGCTCCGGCATCATGGTGAGCCGCTGCCTGGCGGCAGCGGGAGAGCTGGCCGCCGGCGGCATCCAGGCGCGGGTGCTGGACCTGCACACCATCAAGCCGCTGGACGAGGAGACGGTGCTGGCCGCCTGTCGCGAGACGGGCGCCATCGTGACTGCCGAGGAGCACAGCATCGTGGGCGGGTTGGGCGGCGCCGTGGCCGAGCTGGTTGCCGACCGCCATCCCGTCCCCGTCAAGCGGGTTGGGTTGGCCGACCGCTTTGCCGAGACGGGGCCCTACGCGGACCTGCTGGATCGCTACGGCATGGCCGCGGCCGACATCGTCAAGGCGGCGCAAGCGGCGCTGGCCGCCAAGGAGAGAGTGGGATGACCGATCTGCGCGCGACGGTCCTCTACGACAAGGCATTGGCCTGCCTGCTGGGCGGCCTGGTGGGCGACGCCATGGGCACGCCGAGCGAAGGCAAGCACTATCAGCAGATCGAGGCCCAGTACGGCTGGATCGCTGATTTCGAAGGCAGCGGGACCGACGACACGGTGATGAAGAGCCTGCTTGCCGAGGCGCTCATCCGCAGCGACGGCTACGCCACACTCGACGATTGGGCCCAGACCTGGCTAGACGACTGGCAGGCGATCTTTGGCCCCAAGGTGGCCAAGTTCTTTATCTCGGTGCTGCACACCGCGCACAAGGTCCGCCGCCACAGCGTGCCGCGCATGGCCGCCCTCGGCAACATGCCCAGCTCCAGCTCGGCCATGGCGATCTCGCCGGTGGGCATCGTCAACGCCTGCAACCCGCGGCAAGCGGCGCAGCAGGCCTATAACCTGGCCTCGCTCATCCACACCCACGATGTGGCCTTTTGCACCGACGGAGCAGCCGCCATGGCCGCCGCGGTGGCCGCGGCCTTCCTGCCGGGAGCTACCATCTCTAGCGTGCTGGACGCGGCGCAGAGCGTAATCCTGCCGCTGAGCGGGCGGGAGATGCGGGAACGGATCGCCGCAGCGCTGGCGCTGGCCGCGGAGCTAGGCGACTACCGCGCCTTCCGACAGGCAGTCTATGCCCAAGAGTCGCGCTTCTTCTGCGGCATCCCGTGCGACTCGCGGGAGACGATCCCGCTGACCCTGGCTGTGCTGTGGCTGTCTGACGGCGATACGGAGAAAGCCGTCACCTTCGGCGCCAACCTGGGGCGCGATGCCGACACCATGGCCACCATGGCCGGGTCGGTCGCCGGCGCGCTGCAGGGCATGGCGGGGATCA
>JAAYEA010000004.1 GCA_012689325.1 Chloroflexota bacterium | reverse complement strand
GTCGGCGTCGCCGAGGACGGCTGTATCGCCGAGGGCTGCGCCTTGGTCGCCGTCGCGGGCGGCAAGGCGGTCGCGGTGGCCGGAGCCGCGGCGGCGATCTGAGGCAGCGCCGTCGCCGTGGGCTGGGGGGCGGCGTCCGTGCCGGGCGCCAGCACCTTCTCAATGATACCGGCGGCAATGGACAGGGCGCTCTGCTCCGTCGCCGTCACCGTGGCGCTGGGCGTCGGCGTCCAATGGACGACGACCGGGCCGCACGCCGAGAGTCCGGTCGCCAGGACCCCAACCGCCAATAGGACCAACCAGGCTGCGTAACGGGACGTTTTCATCCTTATCCTCCCCTTTTCGGTGCGCTATCTGCCATCAGGATAGCGCACCCCTGGCCTGCGCGCTTGACAGCGAGCGGTACAACAGCTAGACTGGGGCCAACAATACCCGTACAGCTTGATCCTGAACTCGCGGTCCCGGTCCAGCAGCGAGCGGAGGTGGCCATGTCCCCCGCCTTTAAAGAGGCCAGCTTTCCACCAGACTATCGCCAGGCGCAGGCGGCCCAGATCCTGGCCGCCGTCTATCGGTCGCGCAGCATCGCCGTCACCGGGTTGGCCGGGATGGGCAAGTCGAACGTGGTGCGCTTCATCGCCTCCCACCCGGAGGCCCGGCGGCGCTACCTGCGAGAGCGCGCCCCGGATGTCGCCGTGGTCTATGTTGATTGCGCCAGCCTGCCCGCCAACGATGAGGACAGCGTTCTGGAGGAAACCCTCGCCCAGCTCTACCTGGAGGGGCTGGCCGGCCAGGCCCCCACCCTGCCGCCCGCCGTTCTCTCGCTGCGGCGGAACCTGCGGGCGCAGGTCCTGGGGCTGGACCCGGCGCGCAGCCTGGTCTTGATCCTCGACGATTTCGACCAGGCGGCCCAGGCCCTGGGCGAGCCCTTTTTCAACTACCTGGCCCATCTCCGCAACGCCCGCCCGCGCGCCAACCTCTCCTACGTCTTTGCCACCCGCCGCCCCCTGGGGCATCTGTACGAGCTGCAAGAGCTGCTGGACGATGGCTGCGTCGTGGGGCCCTTCACCCCTGCCGACGCGCTGGCCTCGCTGGAGCGGGACGGGGCCCGGCTGGGCTACGCCCTTACGCCCGAACAGGGACAGGCCCTGCTGCACTGCACCGGCGGGCACCCTGGGTTGCTCAAGAACGCCGCCGAGCTCGTCGCCAGCGGGGACGCCAGCGCCGAGCAGGGGCCCGACGAGCTGGCGCGCCAACTGCTGCGCTCCCCCAAGGTCCGCATCGCCTGCGCGGACTTGTGGGGTGACCTGACGGCGGCGGAACAGGGCGTCCTGGGCAATCTGGCGCAGGGCATCCCTCTGGATCAGGCGGCCAATCCCCAGGCCCTGGCCTTTCTCCGCGAGAACGGGCTGCTGGTCCCGGAGGCCGGGCCCGAGCGGGTCTTTAGCCCACTACTGGCGGCCTTTGTGCGCGCCCAGTCGGCGCCCGGCGGCCAGGTGCGGATCGCGCCGGCGCCGCCCAACCATGCCCGGATCGAGGTTCGCGGCAGCGCCCAGATGGCCGACCTCACGCCGCTGCTGTTCGGGCTGCTCTGCGCCTTCTCCCAGGCTCCGGAGCATATACTCTCGCGGGAGGATGTTATCCGCGCGCTCTATGGGGGTGGGGAAGGGGTGAGCGATGAGGCCATCTCGCAGCTCGTCAAGCGGCTGCGCTTGGCCCTCGACCCGGCGGCACAGAGAATGGCCAACGACCCCAGCTATACCTGCGTGGAGACCATCAGGGGCATCGGGTTCCGGTTTCGGGGTTAGGGGGGGCATCTCGCCTTCCTGGCGGCCAGGCGGTTGGGCTAAAGCCTGGCGCATAGCATGCCCGCCGCCAGCAGAGCGTAGCGCTTTTGCTGCCTCTCGGACGCCTCGCTGGCGAACTGGGCGCTCTGGTAGTAGAGCACGGGCAGGGTGGCCTGCACAAGGCTCATCCAGTAGGGGCGCAGATCGCCCTCCTGGATGAGATAGTGGGCCGCCCGGCGCCGGATCTCGCCGATGGCCTGCCACAGGCGCTCAAAGCGCTCGTCAAAGAGCGGCAAGACCGCCGCCGGCAGCTCGGGCGCGGCGGGAAGCGTCAGCCCGGCGGCCAGGAGCGCCCGCTCAAAGGCCACCGCCACCCGCAGGTCTTTTTCGTGATTCAGCCGGGTCAGCATGAACTTGCACTCGGCCTCCAGCCGCGCGAAATCCCGCAGGGTGTGTCCCCGTCTCTGCTCAACCGGTACCCCTTTGTCCATGGCCTCCGCCGTGCGTTGTTGGGAGAGGCCATTGCCCGTGTGGGAAAAGTCAATGAACCACACCCGCCGCTCGCCGGCTTGGTCGGTTTCCACCAGGATGTTCCTGGCGTTCAGGTCGCCGTGCACCACGGAGCGATGGATGTCTGTGGTTAGGCTGCGCCGCCGCCAGGTTCTGAGGAAGGCGATGGGGTCGTACCAGGGCAGCTCGGGGTCGGGGCAAAAGGCGGGCCGGAGCAGTGGCCGAAGATCGCCCTCGGCGGCCGCGAGCTCGCCGCTGTAGCCGTCGCCCGGCTCCAGGATCCTCCAGGCCGCCTCAATGATTGGCTGCCTCTTTTGATGGAGCAGGTCGTACTCCTGGTAGAGGTCCGCCTCCGCGGCGGCCCCAGCCTGGTACCACGCCTCTCCCAGGTAGGCGAGGCTTTCGCCGATCAGCTTGACGACCTCGGCGGGCGCGTGCCCCTGGTAGAACTGGTGCAGGCTCTGGACCTGGGCGTGGCGTCCCTGGCTGGCGAACTCGTAAGCGATGCCGGCCAGATCGCCCCACTCGGCGTAGCCCACGATGCCCGGCTTGCGAGAGAGCGCCGGCAGGACGAACTCGGCGTATTTGTCCTTCTCCCCGGCCATCTCGCGCCGATCCCCCAGCTTGACGACGAACGGCCGCGGCAACATCCGCTGGCCCAGCCTATCGCCCAACGTGGCCAGCACCGTGGCGTTGCCGCTGTATCCGCCCGAAAGCGGCTCCACCCGGATGTAGCCGGCGTCCGGGACCGCGCGAAAGAGCGCCTGCAAGATGGCCCCATACTCTACCCGGCCCAGGTGCTCCTGGCCCGAGATGGCGGGAAGCTGATCGCTGAGCAGGTCGGCCTTGAGCGCGGCCAGCTCCCGAGTGGCCTGGTCCAGCGCCTGGCCCGTCTCGACGAGCGCGGCGCGCCCCTTGCGGCCAAGCCACCAGGCATGGATAGCCGCCCCGTCCAGCGCCAAGAGCAGCGCGCTCAGGCCCAGCACGACCCAGGAGGCGATGGGCACGCGGAACAAGCCGTAGGTCGAGGCGTGACTGAGGGATAGGGCCAGGGGATAGAGGGCGACCACGGCCGCCACAGCGAACAGGATGAGGAGAGGGACCTGGCCGCGCAGCGATGGTCTTGGCACTGACGAACCACCTTTCTCTCCTGACGATCTGGTGACGCACCAACCCCACTGATAAGCCGCTGGGACCTGTTCCAGTATCGGTATCCAACGAGATTATACGACAAAGGTCACCCAACTGACAACCCGATGTCAAGCAGGCGGCCCGCACGGGGCCTATACTGGGGGCAGTGATGGGCAACGGAAGGAACGACAATCAAGGAGGAGATGCGATGAGCGACCTTTGGAGATGCCCCAAGTGCGGCGCGATCCTGCGCAAGGGAAACCCCGAATTGGCCCAGATGGTGATGAGGGGAGGGCTGCTGGTGGGAACGGCAACCTGCGGCGTGTGCGGCGCCCAGTTCGGCCAGGGCGACGTCTACCGCGGCCTGTACGACTATGACCCATACAGCCGCGCAGGGTCGCCCGCGGGGAAAAAGTGGTGGCAGTTCTGGAAGTGAGGGACCAAGCGTTGGCGTGGCGGTAGCTCATAGATGAATCTAACCTGAGGGCAGCAGGCCAGAAAGGGGCGCAACATGACCACCATACGGTATCAAGTCATCAACATGGCTTGTGGGAATTGCACGTCCAAGCTCACCAATGGGCAGCGCAGATTCGGCCCGGCCCAGGTGCGCTGTGGCAACTGCGGCGCGCTCAACGAGACCGGGCTTAGGCCGTGGAACAAGCTAAGCGCCGGGCAAAAAACCATGCAGGCGATCGGGGAGGTCGTCTGGCCCTCGTGGCTAGCGGTCCGTGGCTTTGACGGCGTAGTGGTGGGGCTGGTCACGCAGTTCACCCTCTGGTTTTTTGCCATGCTGCCATTGATGATGGTCGGCATGATCGTGCTGGGCGAGTCATCCTCCCGCATTTCAAATCTGATGCCGGTGGGGCTGATGATCTATCCAGGGTTGTTGGTCTGGCGGCTGGCCAAGCTGGTCCGCGAATCCGATGACTGCACCGCCACGGGCGAGCCGCCCACCTGGGGCAAGGCCGGGAAGGCGGCTTCTCCCGAGATGGTCGAGCGCCAATACGCCCGGGTCAGGAAGGTGCTAAAGGCGTATGCTTCGAGCACCAGCGCCTTCGCCATGATTAGAAAGAGCGAGAGCCTCAGAAAGCTCATGCAGGAGCCCGGCACTCTCACCTCTCTGCTCCAGGCCCTTGGTGATGGGGATGCCGATGTGCGCAGGACAGCGGCGGTCGCCCTGGGACAGATGAAGGCCGGGGCCGCCGTGCAGCCTCTGCAGGCGCTCCTGGAGGACGAAAGCGATGATGTGCGGGTGGCCGCGACGTCGGCGCTGCACGCTTTGGGCTACGAAGCGGGATAGGGCCGAGAGGGATGGTGTTCCAGGGGGCTGCGGGAGCGCGGTCCTCTGGCAGCGCTACGGGCATCGGTGAGGTCCGTGGCCCAGGGGAGGCGTCAGAGATCAGCGTCCCTGGCGCCTCCCCTGGGCGCGAAAAGTAGATTCGACTGACGCCCTTCGTAAAGCCCTGCGGAGGAGCCCTGATGGGCAGGCGCTTGCTGACGCCCAGCCGGGCCGCCTCAAGGATAACATCCTGGGGGACGGGGTGGTGCTCGCCCCCCCACGCACATCAGGATGTCGGCGGCCTCGATTAGCGGGTCGCCTCCTCGATCAGTCTCAGTTCGGCAATGGCATTGGCAGCACATTGGCAAATACTGCGGCGCAGCTGGTGGCTCATGGATTGGGGGCGGACGAGCGCGGACTGGGAGACCTCCAGCACCTGGGCCTGGATCTCGCGGATGACCTGGTAGGCGCGGACGTGCTCGGGGGTATCGCCTGCTTCGTAGAAGCGCTGATCATAGGCGCTTTCCAGTTGTTCCGTTGCGTCGACGGGCGGCACCTTGGCCGTGGCCGCCGCCGGCGGTGTCTGCTTGGTGGGCGCTACGGCCTGGCGCTGGCGCGGCTCGCCTTGCTTTTTCGGCGCACGGTCGCCCTGCCGCTGCCGGACCGCGTACTGCACCGCCGCGATGGTCACCTTGCTACGGCCGCGCAAGTCATTGGCGATTCTCACCTGATCGGCCTGCTCCAGCCCAGCCGCGACGACTTCCTCGGCATGGCTGGCAGCCAAGGTGCCTTCAGCCACCAACTCCAGGACGGGCTCGGCCAGGCTCAGGAGCGCCAGCCTGCGTGATACCGTGGCCTGGGAGATGCCCAGGGCCTCTGAGAGCTTGCCCTGGTGCCCCCGAATCTCGGGCGCGTGCAGCAGTTCCTCGTACAGCCGCGCCTCTTCCAGGGGGTTGAGCGCCTTTCGGGCGAGGTTTTCCCTGGCCTGGGTGAGACGCAGGTGGTCGGGCCGGCGCGGTTGCACCAGGACGTGCAGTTGCGCCTTGCCCAGAAGGACGGCGGCGGCCAGGCGCCGCTGGCCCACCACCAGCTCGTAGCCCCCCTCCCCATTCTCCACGACCACGGGCGGCTGGGTGGGCTCCCCGTTCTCGAACGTCTCAGCGAGCGCGTGGAGGTCGCCGAGGTCGGTGCGGACATTGCCGGCGTTACGGATCTGCGTTACCTCGACGAGCTCTACCCGGGGCGCGCGGCCGTTGTCTTTGCCCATACTCGACTCTCCTTCGTTTCCCGAAGACACTCACAAAACGCCACATGCGAGGGCGAAAGCGTTTCCTATACCTGTGCATGGGGGGTGATGTGAACAAGTATAGCATAGAGCTTCGCTCTTGCCAAGTAGAGTCAAGCACCCGTTTTGCCGCATGGCCAGGGCGGGGCGGCGGGCGCCAGGGGCTAGCGTCTGCGCGTGGCGAGCTCGAACGTGGCGGCTCGGGGGCCTCGGCCTGGAGGTGGAAGCCGCGGCAGAGGATACGGCACGCGGCGCCGTGGAGCGGCGCCGGCTCAGGGCCGGACGCCACCTTGACGCCAGGGAGACGGTCAGCCTCGTCCCCTTGGTCCTCCGTGGCGTCCATGACCAGATCGGGAGCGGCGTTCCGGCGCTCCAGCCAGCCGTCGTACAGGATGGCGGTGCGGTGGATGGTGCGGGGCTGCTAGACATAATCCGGCACGATGTGGAAGGCCGCGCCGGCCAGGCATCCCAGGGCGACGGCGACCATGCCATAGAGGAGGGGGCTGTGGGCGACGATGGACTCGCGGTAGTCGGGGAGCAGGCCGAGGTCCACGGCCAGCAGGCAGAGGAAGAAAGCCAGCCTGACCGCCGCGATCACGCAGTCATCGCCCGGAGACGCCACCGCGCCCGGGGTGGGGACGGCCTCCGC
>JAAYEA010000047.1 GCA_012689325.1 Chloroflexota bacterium | reverse complement strand
TGGCCTTGCGGTCCCGCGCCCCGCCGGCGATGGGCGACCACATAGCTCGCGGCGCCCGCGGCCACCGCCACCCCGACCAGGCCAGCCACCAAGAGCAAGGGCGAGCCATTTCCCCCCTCCGGGACGATCACCGGCTCCGGGGTGAGGGTAGGGATGGGCGTGGGGCTGGCGCGTCCGGGCAGTGCGCCGGTCGGCTTGGCCTCCGCGCCGTCGGGGAGCGGCGTCTTGGTGGGCACGCTCTGGCGGAAGGGGCTGTTGGCTGGCGCGGCCCAGGCATCAAAAGCCAGGGCGAAGGTGGACATCAGCAGCGCCGCCAGGGCGATGCAGAGCAGCGGATAGGATAGCCGGCGATGGTTGCGGTCACGGTTCATGCTCGTGGATATCCTCCCAATGGGGTTGGTCCAGCCCCGACCCGCTCGTGGGCCGGAGCGACAGCCGAAGGAATGCTTCCTGCGCGCTTGCCAGCATGGTCTAGCCCACCTCCGCCAGCAGGTCCACGATCTTGACGTGGGCCCGCCCGTCCCCAAAGAGCGTGGCGCCGCCCGCTGCCGGGGCGCGGGGCGCGGCCCCGCTGGCCGACGCGGCCGCCAGGATTCGCTGCGTCTCGGCTCCGGCCAGGGTGTTCCAGCCCGCCTCTACCGTCTCCACCCACTCGGTCTCGTCGCGCAGGGTGACGCAGGGCACGGCCAGGAAATAGGCCTCCTTTTGCACGCCGCCCGAATCGGTCAGGATCAGGCGGGCGTTCATCTCGAGCGCGAGCATGTCCAGGTAGCCCACCGGCTCCAGGACCAGCACGTGCGCCGCCAGGGCGAGCCCCTGCTGCGCCAGCACCTTGCGCGTGCGGGGGTGCAGCGGGAGCGCGATGGGCCCGGGCAGCGCGTTCAGCGCGGCGACGATGCCCCGCAGCCGCGCGGGATCGTCGGTGTTCTCGGCGCGGTGGATGGTGGCCAGGAGGTAGCCCTTCACCTCCAGCCCCAGCCGTGCCAGGATGCCGGAGCGCTGCCGGGCGATCCCGGCGTTGTGCAGCACGGCGTCGTACATGACGTCGCCGGTGAGGTGCGCGCCGCGGGTGAGCCCCTCCCGCGCCAGGTTGCGCAGCGCCGTCTCGGTGGGGCAGCAGAGGATGTCCGAGACGTGGTCGGTGAGCACGCGGTTGAGCTCCTCGGGCATGGCGCGGTTGCCGCTGCGCAGCCCGGCCTCCACGTGGAGCAGCGGGACGTGGCGTTTGGCCGCCACCAGCGCGCCGGCCAGCGTCGAGTTGGTGTCGCCATAGACGATGGCGGCCTGGGGCGCCTCCCGCTCCAGCACCTCCTCCAGGCGGATCATCATCTCGCCGGTCTGGCGCCCCTGCGTGCCCGACCCGACGCCCAGGTTATAGTCCGGCGCGGGGATCTCCAGCTCGCGGAAAAAGACCTCGGACAGGTTGTCGTCATAGTGCTGGCCGGTGTGCACCAGCACCTCGCGGTGCCAGCGGCGCAGGTAACGGCTGACCGGCGCCAGCTTGATGAACTGCGGCCTGGCCCCCACGACGGTGAGCACCTTCATGCCGGGTTCGCCTCGGTGAGCGACGCCTCCACCAAATCGCAGACGATGTGCAGCAGGGTGATGTGCATCTCTTGGACGCGCGGTGTGTCGCGGGAGGGGATGGCCAGACAGAGGTCGGCCACCTGGCCCGCCGCGCCGCCGCCCGCGCCGGTGAGGACCGCGGTCCAGGCGCCGCGCGCGCGGGCCACCCGCAGCGCGGCCACCACGTTGCGCGAGTTGCCGCTGGTGCTGAGGCCGATGACCACATCCCCCGCCGCGGCAAAGGCCTCCATCTGGCGGGAATAGACGTCGTCATAGGTATAATCATTGCCGATGGCGGTGAGGGTGGAGGTGTTGCCGTGCAAGGCCAGGGCGGGCCAGGCGGGGCGCTCGCGCTTGAAGCGGGCCACCATCTCGGCGGCGACGTGCTGCGCGTCGGCGGCGCTGCCGCCGTTGCCCATGATGATCAGCTTGCCGCCGCGGCGATAGGCGGCGATGAGTCGCTCGGCCAGCTCGGCGGTCTGGGCCGCATAGGGTCCGGCGGCGACTTGGTCCAGCAGCGCCCGATGCGCGGCGAGCTGCGCCTGGATCTCGTTCCGCGTGGAAGAAGGTGATGCTGACATGGGGCCTCCCGCCGCACCAAGGGCCAGGGCGGCTTGTGGTTGGTTTGCGGATTCGGCCCCATTCTACCACCGCTTGCCCGCGGCTACAAGAGCAGGGCGACCGCGACGATCGCCCTGCCGGTTCCGGTATGGGCGATCCTGGTGATCGCCCTGGTTCGTTCTCCGCTACCTGGCCCAGGCGGAAAACTCGTCCTCCCGCGGGTGGCGGGTCAGGTTGCGCACCTCGCCGCCCTGGCGGCTCACCGCATAGATCTCCGCCTGCCCGTCGCGCCACGAGGTGAAAAGCAGCGTCTGCCCGTCGGGCGACCAGCGCGGGTAGCGGTTGATCTCGCCATCGGTCAGGGCGATGGGGATGCGCTGCGGCGCCACCTCCAGGTGGTCGGGCAGCAGGAGATAGAGGTCCATGCGCCCGTCGCGCGCCGAGATGAAGGCGATTTCGTTGCCATCCGGCGACCAGGCCGGGAAGGCGTCGCTGGCGGGGTGGTCGGTCAGGCGCGTCTCCACCGCGGTGGAGAGGTCCACGCGATAGAGCTCGTAATTGCCGTCCCGCTGCGAGGTGTACACGATATAGCGCCCGTCCGGCGACCAGGCGGGATAGCTCTCCCAGGCGTTGTTGTGGGTCCACTGGCGGGCGTTGCTCCCGTCGGCGTTCATGGCCCAAATCTCCCAATCGCCATCGGCGTCCGAGACGTAGGCGATGCGCCCGCCCTCCGGCGACCAGACGGGGTGCAGCTCTTGCGAGGGGCTGGTGGTGAGGCGGCGCAGGCTGGCGCCGTCGTAGCCCATGGCATAGATGTCCACGTTGCCGTTGCGGTCCGAGACGAAGGCGAGCTGCGCGCGGTCGGGCGACCAGGCGGGAGCGCTGTCGTTGGCGGGGTGGTTGGTCAGGTTGCGCGGCCCCGACCCGTCGCTGCGCATGGCATAGATCTCCACGTCGCCGCTGCGGTTCGAGCTAAAGGCGATCACGTCCGGCGCGGCGGGCGGGCGGGTCGTGGCGGGGTCGATGGGCTGCGTGTAGGCCTCGGCGACCCAGCCGCGGATGGCGCGCCCCTTGACCCAGACCTCGCGCCAGAGTTGGCCGCCGCCGTCCGCCTGCGCGCGCGTGGAGAGGAGCAGCACCGTCCCCAGCGGCGCCTTCCAGAGCTCGCCGTATTGCACCCCTGGCCCGCTGCGCACGTTCAGCCCATCCGGCGCGATGACCACCGACTCGGGGGCGTTGGCCGGCGGCGCCGGCGTCGGCGTGGCGGGGAAGGAGCCGGTATCCAGCCAGCGCTGCGCTTGCCAGACGAGCCCCCTCAGCAGGGCGGTGGGGCGCAGGTAGTACCAACTGGCGCGGGGGTCCTGGTCGGACTGGTGATAGCTGTTGATGATGCCCACCAACTCGGCCCGGTCGTTGAGCGCCATGCCGCCCGAATAGCCCTCGAAGTAGGGCGCGGCAAGCTGGACCCACTGGCCGTCGTCGGAGTGGCGCATATAGAGGCCGTGGAGCACCGCGGCGGTCTGGCGCCCGGCCGGATAGCCGCAGGTGTGCACGTCCGGCGCAAAGGCCAGGGCGCGGTCGTCGCCCAGCGGCGCCCAGGGGAAGCTCCACCACCGCGCGGGCGGCCGCCCCTGCAGGTCGGTCCTGACGTAGAGGATGGCCAGGTCCAGCGCCGGGTCGGTCATCACCACCTCGGCGACGTACGTAAAGGTCACCGGCTGCCGCTCGGGGTCATAGCTTACGGCGACCTCGACCCGGTTGGCCTGGTTATACGGCGCCTTG
Organism: Chloroflexota bacterium; assembly: GCA_012689325.1. Lineage (GTDB taxonomy): Bacteria > Chloroflexota > Anaerolineae > JAAYEA01 > JAAYEA01 > JAAYEA01. Next base: position 15,881 of record JAAYEA010000047.1, on the reverse strand, counting down.
GTCCAGGGGTCCGCCACGAGGTGATAGTTGGTCAGGATCAGCCCGCGCGGGTCCACCATGATGCCCGTGCCGACGCTGGGCGCGCCGCCCTGGTCCTTGGGCATGGAGAGGTACATGGCGGCGCGATAGGCGAGCGCCAGCCGCTCCGCCAGGGTCAGCGTGGGCGTGGCCGTCGGCGTGGGCGGCGGGGTGGAGGTCGGCGTGTGCGTCAGGGTGTGGGTGGGCGTGTGGGTATGCGTCGGCGTCGGCGAGTGGGTGGGCGTCGGCGTCAGCGTGGGCTGCTCCAGGATAAAGAACAGCCCGCTGCTGCCCAAGAGCCCATCCAGCAGGAACTCGACGCGATACTGCCCCGGCGGGAGCCCCTCGTTCAGGGTGAGGCTCTCCAGGAGCAGGATGCCGTTGGGGCCCTGGGCCTTTTCCCCCCAGGCCCATTGGCGGGTGATCCACAACTCGTCATTGCGGTACCAGCGCTCCTCCAGCGAGGCGGTCAGCGGCACGTGCTCGTAGGGCAGCGCCACATAGATGCGCGGCGTGCCCTGGGCGAACATGAGCGCCGCGGTCCCCAGGTGGCCGGAGGGGAGCCGGGACGCCGAGAAGGCGAGCGCGCCCAGCTTGGGCGGCAGGGCGGTCCAGGTCGGCGTGGGCGTGGGCGGCAGCGCCGTGGGCGGCGGCGTGTCCGTCGCCGCGGGGACGCCCTTGGTCGGCGCCGTGGTCGCGGAGAGCGCGGGCGACGGCGATGGGAGGGCGGTGGGGGCCTCGGCTTTGTCGCAGGCCGAGGCCAGCAGGATCAGGGCGAACGCCAGGATAACGCCAAGCATGACCGACCGAGGCTTAACGCGCATGGTGGCCCCCTCTCGTGGTGACTCCGAAAAACGACTAGCAGTTACTTGGAATTATACCACGGATCGGCGGATTATGCAATGGGTTTTCTGTCGCTCCGGCGCCGGGAGAGCAGCCCGGCCAGCGCCACCCCGACCACCGGCAGCACCACGATCCAGCGCAGGGTGGGGAGCAGGCCGACGCGGTCCGCCACCACGCCGCTGGCGGAGGTGCCCAGCGCGCCGGTGACAAAGGTAAAGCCTTGCAGCAGCCCCGCGGCGAGCCCGGCGCGGGCGGGCAGCATCTCTTGGGCGATGACCAGCGTGGGGCTTTGGGAGGCGCCCAGGGCAAAGCCCCCCACCAGCCCGAAGAGGATCCCCCAGAAACCGGGGAGGTGCAGGAACAGCAGATAAGCCGGGGTGCTCAAGAGCATGCTCCCGACGATCACCGGCCACTTGCCGATGCGGTCGGCCATAAAGCCCCCGAGGAAGGTCCCGGCGGCCAGGGCCAGCAGGATGCCCGAGAGGAGCGAGCCATAGGCGGTGGCCTGGTAGCCCTGGCTGGCGTACAGTTTGGGGACGTAGGTGTTGACGCCGGTATAGGCCCAGGAGCGGGCCACCAGGAGCACGAGAAAGCCGACCAGCGCCCAGGTGCCCATGGCGAGCTTGGCCGTCGGCTGGGCGTGCGCCGCGGGCTGCGGGCGGGGGGCGACGCGGTTGGGCAGCGCCCGCGCCAGGAACACCACCACCGGCAAGACGGCGAGGCCAAAGAGCATGGTGCCCTGGGCCCCCACCGCTTCATAGATGAACCCCGCCACGGCCGGGCCCATGGCAAAGCCGATGGCGCCGCCCAGCGACCAGATGGAGAGGCTGCTGTTGCGCTGCGCGCTGGAGTGGAAGGCGCTCATGGCCCCTTGCGGGTGATAGGCGCCCGAGCCGAAACCGGCCATGGCCAGGCAGACCACCAGGGGCACATAGCCGGGCAGCACCGAGGCCAGGCTGAGCCAGACGATCATCCAGGAGAGGCCGACGACGGCGAGCCAGCGCCCGCCGAAGCGGTCGGCCAGGTGGCCGAAGAACGGCTGCGACATGGAGCCCGCGATGGTATAGAGCGAGGCGGCCAGCCCTACCTGGGCGTTGGTCAGCCCCAGGGGGATGCTCAGGAAAGCCACCAGGACCGGCGCGACGGAGGCCAAAAGGTCCACGGCGAGGTGGCCGACGGCCACCGACATGAGGATGCGGTTTCTCAGGATGCTCAACGGCGTTCCCCCGGGATGCGTGGTATGCAACGACCGTCGATTATAGCACCGAAGGGTCGATTGCCCAAGGCGGCGCCGCGGAGCGCTCGCGGTTTGACCAAATGCCGCTTTTCGCGTATACTTTTCCCTCGTGGGTCGCGCCGCCGGAGCAGGGCGGTTGGCGGCGAATGGCGCTACCTGATTTGACAGATCGGCCCAAGGCAGCTATAATTAGCGCTTGCGGATAAGCGATTGTTCTTGGCGTGAGTCATAGCATCCAGGGAGGTACCATCCTGTGTACGCAATAGTGGAAACGGGCGGCAAGCAGTACAAGGTGAGCGTCGGGCAGGTCATCGCGGTGGAAAAGCTGACTGCCGAAGAGGGCGACACCGTCGAGCTGAGCCGCGTTCTGATGGTGGGCGAAGGCGACAACGTGCGGGTGGGGTCTCCGCTGGTGGAAGGCGCCAAGGTCTCGGCCAAGGTCCTGGGGACCGAGCAGGATACCAAGGTGATCATCTTTAAGCACAAGCCCAAGAAGCACTATCGGCGCAAGCTGGGCCACCGCCAGTGGCTTACCCGCCTGCAGATCGAGGATATCGCAGCCTAACACAGACCATCGCCCTGGGCGATGGCTACACGCTGGGGAGGTTTGATCATGGCTCACAAAAAGGGAGGCGGCAGCAGCCGCAACGGACGAGATAGCGCGGGACGCCGCCTGGGCGTCAAGCGGTTCGGGGGCGAGGATGTGCTGTCCGGCGCGATCATTGTGCGGCAGCGCGGCACCCATTTCCATCCCGGCAACAACGTCGGCATGGGCCGGGATCACACCCTCTATGCGCTGATCCCGGGGACCGTCCGGTTCGAATATTTCGCCAAGGACAAGCAGCGCGTCAGCGTCTATGGCGTGGCCGAGCAGCCCGCCCCCGTCGCTGAGGCTTAGCTGGACCAGAAAGAGGCATTAACGTGAAGAAGGGCATTCACCCCAAGTATTATCCCGAGGCCAAGGTGACCTGCGCCTGTGGCAACACGTGGACCACTGGCTCCACCATTCCCGAGATCCGCGCGGATATTTGCTCCGCTTGCCATCCGTTCTTTACCGGCGAGCAGCGCATCGTGGATACCGGCGGCCAGGTGGAGCGGTTCCGCCGCCGTCTGGCCCAGGCTGCCACCCTGCAGCAGCCCCCCGTCGAAAAGCCGGCCAAAAAGGCCGCCTCGCCGACGCCAGGCAAGCGCATCAAGGCCAAGGCCCAGGAGAAACCGGCCGAGAGCGAGTCATAGCTTTTCGCCGCGTCCGTTAGCAGAACCAGACCAGGGCATGGACAGAGTGTGTTTGCACTCTGTCCTTTTTTTAGGTTGGGCGGCCCATCAGCGCCAGCGGGGCAGGCGCTGGAAAGGAGCGCGATGTGACATATCCTCGCTATAACGGCGGGTGGGTCGAGGTCGTCTGCGGGAGCATGTTCAGCGGCAAGACCGAGGAGCTGATCCGGCGGGTCAAGCGCGCGCAGATCGCCAAGCAAAAGGTCCAGGTCTTCAAGCCGGCCACCGACACCCGCTACGACCTGGAAAAGGTCACCTCGCATAGCGGCGGCCAGATCGAGGCCACCATCGTGCCGGATGCCGAGAGCATCCTGAGCCTGGTGGAGCCGGATACCTCCGTGGTGGCGGTGGATGAGGTCCAGTTCTTCAACTGGGAGATCGCCGAGATCTGCGAGGTGCTGGCCGACCGCGGCCTACGCGTGATCGCGGCGGGGCTGGACATGGACTTCCGCGGCGAGCCGTTCGGCCCCATGCCGATCCTGATGGCCCAGGCCGAGATCGTGGACAAGCTGCAAGCGATCTGCGTCCAATGCGGCGCCCCCGCCAACCGCACCCAGCGGCTGGTGGACGGCCGCCCAGCCAATTACGACGACCCGGTGATCCAGGTGGGGGCCAGCGAGGTCTATGAGGCGCGCTGCCGCGTCTGCCATCAAGTGCCAGGAAAGAAGACATGAGCGACTATCATTACGGCGGTCAGGCGGTTTTGGAAGGGGTCATGATGCGCGGCGAGCACAACGCGGTCATCGCGGTGCGCGGGCCCGATAAGCAGATCGTGACCCAGCGAGAGGCGCTGGACTCGCCCCTCTACCGGAGCCGCTGGGCCAAGATGCCCTTCGTCCGCGGCCTGGTCATGCTGTGGGACACCCTCAGCCTGGGCTATCGCGCCCTGATGTTCTCGGCCAACGTGCAGCTTCAGGAGGACGATCAGCCACTCACCGGCGGCACCATGGTGGGGACGATGCTGGTCTCGCTCCTTTTCGTGGTGGGGGTCTTTTTCCTGCTGCCCATGTTCCTGGTGGGGCTGGTGGACCGGGTCATCGCCTCGGATTTCCTGAGCACCCTCTTGGAGGGGTTGATCCGCGTGGGGCTCTTCCTCGCGTACCTGTGGGCCATCAGCCTGATGCCCGATATCCGGCGCGTCTTTGCCTATCACGGCGCCGAGCACAAGACCGTGAACGCCCAGGAAGCGGGCGTTCCCCTGGAGCCGGCCCAGGTGCAAGCCTTCAGCACCGCCCACACCCGCTGCGGCACCAGCTTTCTGTTGGTGGTGATGGTCATCTTTGTCCTCATCACCGTGCTGCTGGGCCGGCCTCCGCTCTGGCTGCGCCTGATCTCCCGCATCGTGTTGATCCCCGTGGTGGCGGGCATCTCGTACGAATGGATCAAGTTCGCCGCCGCCCACATGGACCATCCCCTGGTGCGCCTGCTGGCCGCGCCGGGGCTGGCGATCCAGCGCCTTTCCACCCGCGAGCCGGACGACGACATGGTGGAGGTCGCCATCGTCGCGCTGCGCGAGACCATTGCCGCCGATGCGGCGGGCGCCGATGCGGCGGGCGCCGATGCGGCGGGCGCCGATGCGGCGGGCGCCGATGCGGCGGGCGCCGATGCGCCGGCGGCCTCCTAGCGCTGCTGCGTCAGCCGGCCGCGCCCAACGGGCGTCTTGGGTTACCGGGGCGCTGGTGCTATAATGGACAAGCTGCCGACGCGCGGCCGATGAGGCCGCCCGCCCCCGGCATCTATATCGTGATGAGGAGTGTCGTATGGTTACCAAAGAAGAACTGATCGCCAAGGCCACCAAGCCCTCGGAGGACGCGCTGCGGCTGCACCCCTTCTATCGGGGCAAGATCGCCACCGCGCCCAAGTGCGCCATCCGCAGCTTTGACGATTTCGCCATCTGGTACACCCCGGGCGTGGCGGCGGCTTGCCGCGGCATCGCCAAGGACCCCGCGCTGAGCTACGAGTACACCAACCGCGCCAACGTCGTCGCCGTCGTCTCGGATGGGACCCGCGTCCTGGGCCTGGGCGATATCGGCCCCGAGGCGGGGATGCCCGTCATGGAGGGCAAGGCGCTGCTCTACAAGTACCTGGGCGGCGTGGACGCCGTGCCGCTCTGCCTGAACACCAAGAGCGCCGACGACATCATCAACACCGTCAAGCTGATCCAGCCCTCCTTTGGCGGCATCAACCTGGAGGACATCGCCCAGCCCAAATGCTTCCGCGTGCTGGACGAGCTGCGCGCCGACCCCACCGTCACCATCCCCGTCTGGCACGATGACCAGCAGGGCACGGCCACGGTGCTGCTGGCCGGCCTGATCAACGCGCTCAAGCTGGTGGGCAAAAAGATGACGAACATCAAGATCGCCCTCATCGGCATGGGCGCCGCCAACGTGGCCACCCTGCGGCTGCTGCGAGCCAGCGGCGTGGATCTGGGCCAGGTCATCGCCACCGATAGTCGGGGCACCCTGCACCCTGGCCGCGAGGACGTCAAGCGGCAGCAGGAAGACTTTGCCATCAAGTGGCAGGTCTGCCTGGAGACCAACGCCGAGGGCGTGCGCGGCGGCATCGCCGAGGCCATGCGCGGCGCCGACGTGATGATCGCCTTTTCCCAGCCGGGGCCGGACACCGTCAAGCCCGAATGGGTGCGCGGCATGGCCTCGGACGCCATCGTCTTTCCCTGCGCCAACCCCATCCCCGAGATTTGGCCGTGGGACGCCAAGGAGGCGGGGGCGCGCATTGTGGGCACCGGCCGCTCCGATTTCCCGAACCAGTTGAACAACTCGCTCGGCTTCCCCGGCATCTTCCGGGGGGCGCTGGATGTCCGCGCCACCACCATCACCGACGAGATGTGCCTCGCCGCCGCCGCCGAGCTGGCCCAGTGCGCCGAGGATCGCGGCATCAACGATGACGACATCGCGCCGCGCATGGACGAGTGGGAGGTCTTTCCGCGGGAGGCCGTGGCCGTGGGCATGAAGGCCCAGGAGCAGGGCATCGCCCGCATCCAGATGAGCCGCGAGGACCTGTATAACCAGGCCTCGGCCATCATCAAGAACGCGCGCGAGATGGCGGACATGCTGATGCGCGAGGGCATCATCGCCATGCCGCCGGAAGGGTGAAGCCCAAGACCTGACAGGTTCGCCCGGGAACCCGTCAGGTCCATGTAGCAGGAGGGAGGCGGCCGCCGCTTCTCTCTTTCATATTCGAGACGAGAGGGACAAACTCATGGTGAAAAGGGTCATGGCGGGGCCGCTCAAGGATTTCGTGGTGCGCATGATGACCACGGTGGACGTCTCCGCCGAGGACGCGGCGACGGTGGCCGACGTGCTGGTGGCCGCCGACCTGCGCGGCATCGATTCTCACGGCGTGGCGCGGCTGCGCCGCTACGTGGAGGGGTGCAAGACAGGCCTGATGAAGCCCCGCCCCAACATCCGCATCGAACACGAGGGCCCCTGCTCCGCGGCGCTGGACGGCGATAGCGGCCTGGGCAAGGTGATCAGCCGCAAGGCCATGGGCATCGCCATCGCCAAGGCGCAAGCATCCGGCGTCGGCGTGGTGTCGGTCCGCAATAGCAACCACTATGGCATCGCTGCCTATTACTCCATGATGGCCTTGGAGCACGATATGATCGGGCTCTCTATGACCAACGCGCGGGCGCGGGTGGCGCCGACCTTTGCCCGCACCGGTTTCTATGGGACCAACCCTATCAGCGTGGCCATCCCCGCCGGCGAGGAGCGCCCCTACGTGCTGGACATGGCCACCAGCGTCGTGCCCGAGGGCAAGCTGGAGGTCTATAACCGGCTGGGCAAGTCCATGCCGGAGGGCTGGGTGGTGCTGGAGGGCGATCAGCCCTGCCTGGAGCCGGCGCAGGGGCTGGCCATGCTGCGCGGCGAGCGGATGGGCGGCATCCTCCCGCTGGGCGGGCTGGGCGAGAGCCACGGCGGCCACAAGGGCTATGGGCTGGGGCTGATGGTGGACATCCTCTGCGGCGTGATGTCCGGCGCCAATTGGGGGCCCAAGATCAACACCGTGACCTCCAACAACCTGGGGCACTTTTTCGCCGCCATGCGCGTGGACCTCTTTCAGCCGGTGGCTGAGTTCAAGGCCGAGATGGACACCATGTTGCGGACGCTCAAGGCCATGCCCAAGGCCGACGGCCACGACCGCATCTTTGTCCACGGCGAAAAAGAGTACGAGGCCCACGACCGGCGCAGCGTCGAGGGCATCCCGCTAAACCCGCGGGTGCTGGATGACCTGGCCAAGCTGGCCAATGAGCAGGGCGTGGCGTTTGATTTGTAGGAACGATCCCCCGTGATCGCCCCGGCGTGGTGTGGTTCGCGGGGTGCCCGGTAGGGGCGATCCTTGTGATCGCCCCCGGCGATGGGGATGGTGTGGTGGGGCCAAGAGCGCGAGGTGAAATCATGTTGACCGTGCCTTACGGCAGAAAACAGATGACCTTCCAGGTCCCCGCCGGGATGACGGCGGACCTGCTGTCATCCAACGACAAGCCGCCGCTGGCCGACCCGGCGGCAGCCATCGCCGAGGCCATGGCGCGGCCGGTGGGGTCGCCGCCCTTGCGCGAGCTGGCCAAGCCCGGCGACAAGGTCTGCATCGTCTTTACCGACGCCACCCGCGCCAGCCCCGACCACCTGCTGGTCCCGGCGCTGCTGCGCGAGCTGGAGGCGGCGGGCGTCTCCGATGGCGACATCACCCTGCTCTGCGGCATCGGCATGCACCGCCCCAGCACCGCCGCCGAAAAGACCGCCAAGCTGGGCGAGGCGGTGGTCCGCCGCTACCGCGTCATCGACTCGGAGCCGCGCAACCCGGAGCGCCTGACCCAATTGGGCGTCGCCAGCACCGGCGCGCCCATGGTGGTCAGCCGCACCGCCTGCGAGGCCGACCTGCTCATCGCCACGGGCATCGTGGAGCCGCACCAGTACGCCGGCTATTCCGGCGGCCGCAAGACGGTGGCCATCGGCGCGGCGGGCGAGGCGGTGATCGAGTATACCCATGCCCCGCGCTTTCTCGATCACCCGGGCACGCGGCTGGGCCGGGTGGAGGGCAACCTCTTCCACGCCACCATCACCGAGGTGGCGCGGGCGGCGGGGCTGCGCTTCATCCTCAACGCCGTCTGCGACGACGCGGGCCGGATCGTCGCCGTCCGCGCGGGCGACCCGCAAGCGGCCTTTTTGGAGCTGGTGGACGAGGCGAAGGAGCTCTATGTGCGCTCCATCCCCCACCCCTACGATATCGCCGTGGGCGGCGTGGGCTATCCCAAGGACGCTAACCTCTACCAGGCCTCCCGCGCGCCGACCTACCTCTATTTCGCGCCGACGCCGGTGGTCCGCCGGGGCGGCGTGATCATCGTTCCCGCCGTCTGCCAGGAGGGCGCCGGCGAGGGGGTCGGCGAGATGCGCTGCTACGAGGCGCTGCGCAACGCCCCCAGCGCCGCGGCGCTCTTGGACGAGATGCGCGGGCGGGCCTTTGAGGCCGGCGAGCAGCGCGCCTACGTCATCGCCCAGATGCTGGCCGAGATCGACGTGATCATCGTCGGCGCCGAGCGGCCCGACGTGGTGCGCGACATGAAGATGATCCCGGCGGCGGATATGGACGAGGCGTTCCGCCTGGCCGCGGGGATCGTCGGCGAGCGCGCCCGCGTGCTGGTGGTGCCGCACGCGCTGTTGACCCTGCCCGTGGTGGCGGAATAACCTGGTGTTGGCAACGAACGACGGAAGGACCTTATGACCGAGACGACACGCCTTGCTGACCTGACCCACGACGAGCTGTACCTGCACTGCATCCGGTGCGGGCTCTGCCTTTATACCTGCCCCGCCTACCTGGAGACGCTGTTGGAGCCCGATTCGCCCCGCGCGCGCATCGCCTTGGTGCGCGCCGCCGCCGAGGGCAGGCTCGACTATTCGGAGCGCTTTGCCGACCGCATCCATCGCTGCACCCTTTGCACCGCCTGCGAGAAGGTCTGCCCCAGCGGCGTGGAGGTGGAGAAACTCTTGGTGGAGGGCCGCGCCGACCTGGCCGAGGCGGGGCTGCTCTCACCGGGGGTGCGGCGCCTCACCGAGTCGCTGGCCGCCAACCATAATATCTCGGGTGAGGACAACTCCCGCCGCCTGATTTGGACGGAGAACCTGCCGCAGCCGCCGCTGGGCGCGGGCAAAGCCCAGGCCAAGATGGCCTATTTCGTCGGCTGCGTCTCTTCCTTCTTCCCGGCGAGCTATAGCATCCCGCAATCCATGACGCGCCTGCTGGAGGCGGCGGGGGAGGATTACGCGCTGCTGGGCGAGCAAGAGCAGTGTTGCGGCTTTCCGCTGCTCGTCAGCGGCCAAGAGCCCCGCGCCGAAGAGATGATGCGCCACAACCTGGAGCGCGTGCGCGCGCTGGGCGCGGACACGGTGGTCGCCAGTTGCCCCTCCTGCTACCACATGTGGAAGCACGTCTATCCGGAGGTCCTGGGCGAGCTGGGCCTGCGCGTCCTGCACGCCACCGAGTGGCTGGCCGACGCGCTGGAGCAGGGGCGGCTCAAGCTCAAGCCGCTGCCGGGGCGCGTCACCTATCATGACCCCTGCGACCTGGGGCGCAAGAGCGGCATCTATGACGCGCCGCGCCGCGTCCTCCGCCAGGTCCCCGAGCTGGAGCTGGTCGAGATGCGCGATCACCACGCCAACGCCCTCTGTTGCGGCGGCGGCGGCAACCTGGAAAGCCACAACCCCGACCTCTCCGGCGCGCTGGCCGAGCGGCGGGTGCAGCAGGCCGTGGACACCGGCGCGCAGTATCTGGTGTCGGCCTGCCAGCAGTGCAAGCGGACCATGGCCAACGGCCTGCGCCTCTTGACCAAAAAGGGCGTCAAGGCGCGGCTGCGCGTGATGGACCTGATGGAGCTGGTGGAACGGCAGTTGGAGTAGATAGGCTTGACCTGACAGGTCCCAGCCAACCATCTGGGAACCGAAGCGGCGCACTAGAAGCGGCGCGGCTGAGGGAGCAAGGCCGATCGAGGACCTGTCAGGTCTCTGGAGAGGAGACCACACATGGCCACCATGACCTCGCGAGAGCGGCTCTGGGCGTCGCTGAACCACACCGAGCCGGACCGCATCCCCCTGGATATCGGCAGCACGCAGGTGACGGGCATCGCCGTCATCGCCTACCGCAACCTGCGGCGGCATCTGGGCCTGCCCGAGGTCCAGATGAACATCTGCGACACGGTGCAGCAGCTCGCCCTCCCCGACGACGACCTGGTGGAGCGCTGGGGCATCGACGTGCGCGGGCTCTTTCCGCTGAACGCCCACAACTGGAAGATCACCAACCAGGACGCCGGCGAGTATTGGGCCTACAAGGACGAGTGGGGCATCACCTACCACTATCCCAAGGACAACGGCCTCTATTACAGCGTCGTCGAGAACCCCATCGGCGGGATGATGACCAGCCCGGAAGAGATCAACGCCTACCCCTGGCCGAACACCGGCGATCCGCAGCGCATCGCTGGGCTGCGCGCGCTGGCCGAGCGCTACCGCGCCCAGGGCAAGGCCGTGATGATCAAGGGCGTGCTGGCGGGGATTTTCGAGATGGCCCAGCGTGTCCGCGGCATGTCCAACTGCCTGGTGGACCTGCTGGCCGACGAGGCCTCCACGGAGGCGCTCTTTGACAAGCTCCTCCAGCTCAAGCTGGACTTTTGGGAGATGGCGCTGCCGCAACTGGCCGACGTGGTGGACGTGATCTCGGAGGCCGACGATTACGGCACCCAGACCTCGCAGCTCATGTCGCCGGCGACCTTCCGCAAACTGATGAAGCCGCGGCTGCTGACCCTCTGCCGGCGGATCAAGCAACTGGCCCCGCGCTCCAAGCTCTTCTTCCACTCCTGCGGCAGCGTCCGCGAGCTGCTGCCCGATTTCATCGAGGCGGGGATCGACATCCTGAACCCGATCCACGTCAAGGCGACGGGGATGGAGCCGGTGGCGCTCAAGCGGGACTTTGGCAAGGACATGGTCTTTTGGGGCGGCGGCGTGGATACCCAGGGCATCCTCCCCAACGGCACGCCGCAAGAGGTCCGCGACGACGTGCGCCGCAACGTGGAGGCGCTGGCCCCCGGCGGCGGATTCGTCTTTTCCACGGTGCACAATATCCAGGCCGACGTGCCGCCGGAGAACCTGGTGGCCCTCTGGGAGACCCTGCGGGAATACTAGAAATCCACCGCAGAGACGCGGAGGAGGCAGAGAAATGATCTTGACCTCTCTCCCTCTGCGCCGCCATTCCATGGCGCGTCGGCGTCTCTGCGGTGCCCTTCCCCTCGGGATGGGGATAACGATGCGGAGCGAGTGACGAATGGTCAATACGGCGATTGTCGAAGAGCTGCGCGGGATCGTGGGCGCGGACTATGTGCTGACCGACCCGGCGGACCTGGCCTCATACGCCTATGACGGGACGTTCCAGGAGCGGCGCCCGGCGCTGGTGGTGTCGCCTGCGACCACCGCGGAGGTCGTGGCGGTGGTCAAGGTGGCGGCGCGGGAGCGGCTGCCCATCACCGCGCGGGGCATGGGCAGCGGACTGGCTGGCGCCTCCATCGCCGGCGAGGGGGGCCTGGTGCTCAGCCTGACCCGCATGAACCGCATCCTGGAGATCGACCAGGAGAACATGATGGCCACGGCGCAGGCGGGCGTCATCACCGGCGACCTGCAAAACGCCGTGGCGGCGGTGGGGCTGATGTATCCCCCCGACCCCTCCAGCCTGAAGCACTCCACCCTGGGCGGCAACGCCGCTTGCGGCGCCGGCGGGCCCATGTGCCTCAAATATGGCGTCACCCAGGACTATGTGCAGGCGCTGGAGGTGGTGCTGGCCGATGGCGAGGTGCTCCGCTGCGGCGGCAAGAACATCAAGGACGTCACCGGCTATAACCTGGTGGACCTGTTCATCGGCTCCGAGGGGACGCTGGGCATCATCACCGAGCTGACGGTCAAGTTGATCCCCAAGCCGGCGGCCACCCGCACGGCCAAGGCCGTCTTTCCGCGCATGGACGACGCCAGCGCCGCGGTGAACCGCATCCTCCTCTCCGGCGTGCTGCCCAGCAAGCTGGAGATCATGGATGGCACCACCATCGAGTGCGTGGAGGACTATTTGCATTGCGGCCTGCCCACCGACGCCGAGGCGATCCTGATCATCGAGACCGACGGCGACGCGGTGAACGCCCAGCGCGAGATCGAGACCGCGGCGCAGGTCTGCAAGGACTCGGGCGCCAGCGAGGTGCAGGTGGCCCGCGACGCCAAGGAGGCCGACGAGCTCTGGCTGGCCCGCCGCTCGGTCTCGGGGTCGCTGGGACGCGCCCGCCCCAACAAGCTGGGCGAGGACATTTCCGTGCCGCGCAGCGCCATCCCCGAGATGGTGCGGCGGATCAAAGAGATCGCCTTCCGTCACGAGCTGCGCATCGTCGTCTTTGGCCATGCCGGCGATGGCAACCTGCACCCCAACATCCTCTTTGACCGGCGCGACCCCGACGAGCTGCGCCGCGTGGAAGAGGCGGTGGCGGATATTTTCGCGGCGGCGGTGGAGTTGGGGGGCACCCTCTCCGGCGAGCATGGCGTGGGGACGCTGAAATTGCCTTACCTGGAGATGGCCGTGGGGCCGGTGGCGATGCGGGTGATGCGCGGCATCAAGGGCGCGCTGGACCCGCTCAACATCCTCAACCCGGGCAAGGTACTGCCGAGGGAGCTGCATTGTGAGCGAGCATGAGGTCAAGCCAGTCAAGCTGGTCTATCGCAAGCTAGAGTGGGAAGTCCGCCCGGGCATGACGCTGCGGGACGCCATCAAAAAGGGCAACATCGACCCGCAGGGCGTCCTGGGCCTGCGCGAGGGCAAGCTGATCACCGATGACGTGATCCTGCGCGAGGGCGAGGTCATCAAGCTGGTGGCGGTCATCTCGGGAGGATAGGGGGACGCACCGCCGAGGCGCAGAGGACGCAGAGAAAAGATATCTCCTTTTCTCTTCCTGCCTCTATGTTCTCTGCGCTCTCTGCGTCTCGGCGGTGGATTGGTCAGGAGGGGTGAGATGAAAGCATTGTTGATTGCGGGAAGCAGGAACCCGGAGGGGCAGACGGCGCGCGCCGCCGAGGCGATCCTGCAGGGCGTGATGAAAGCGGGCGGCGAGGTGGAGCGGGTCTGGCTCCCCACCTTGCACCTCGAGCATTGCCACCAGTGCAACCCGCAGGGGTGGGGCGGCTGCCGCCAGATGGGCCGCTGCGGCGGCTGCGACGACGATTTCGCCGAGCTGGTGGACCGGGTCCAGGCCGCCGACGCGGTGATCTTTGCCACGCCGGTCTATTGGGGCGACCTCTCGGAGAGCATGCGCGCCTTCACCGACCGGCTGCGCCGCATCAGCACCCACGAGGACGGCAAAAAGAAGCTGCAAGACAAGATCGCCGTGGGGGTGTGCGTGGCGGGCGGCGGGGGCGGCGGCTCGCCCACCTGCTGCGTCAGCCTGGACAAGGTGCTGCGCACCTGCGGCTTTGACGTGGTGGACCTGCTCCCCGTCCGGCGGCAGAACTTGCCGGCCAAGCTGGCCCAGTTGGCGCTGGTGGGCGAGTGGCTGGCCACGCTGCCGCGATCGTCGTAAAAACCAAACCCTGAGGGTCTGCCAGACCCTCAGGGTTTCTCGTTGTGGCTACGCCTGTTCCGCCAGTTTCTCGAACAGGTCCCCGAACACCTTGTCCCGATTCACGTCAGTGACCGCGCGCATCAGGTGCCGCTCCGGCCCGCCGGGGGTCCAGGACTTGTCGGCGTGGAGGATCGGCGCGCGCACCACCTCCGAGGGGAGCCAGGCGGCGTTGTTCAGCCAGGCCACCGTCGAGATGTCCCAGATGACCTTGGACCGCGCATAGTGGTCGGTGAAATACCCCTTGTAGATCTCGTAGAGGTAATCGCCGATGGCGCCCTTGCCCTTGACGTAGGTGGCCATCTCGGGCAGGGTGGTGCGCAGGTGTTCGGTCACGTTCTTGCAGGGGATGTGGACAAAGGGCACGCCGCTGGAAAAGATGAGCTGCGAGGCGGGCACGTCCTGGCGCAGGTTGAACTCGTTGTTGACGGGCCAATAGGTGGGGTTGCCGCCCAGCCAGACCACCACGATCCGCTCCACGAGCTCGGGGGCCAAGAGCAGCGCCGAGGCCACGTTGGTGATGGCGCCCACGGCCAGCACATAGAGCGGCCCCTTGCGCGGCGCTTTGGCCTTGGCGATCAGGTCCGCCACCGCCTCGCTCTCCACGGGGTGCTCGCCATCGGGCAGGTAGCGGTCCGCGCCGCGAAAGGCCAGCCCCTGCGGGTCGCGCCCCATTTTTCCAAGCAGCCGCAAGATCTCTTCGTAGCTCTTTTCCATGCCGTCGGCAGGGCCGCTGGAGCGGCTGTTGAAATACGGAGCGGCGTAGAAGGCCAGCACGTCGAGGTTCTTGGAGAGCAGCGAATAGACCACGGCGAACTGGTCGTCGATCTCGTTATAGGTGTCGGTGTCCAGCACCATCTGGACGGGTCCGCTGGGCGGCTCCAGGCGCTGACGCATGAGCTCATCGGATAGGCGCGGAAAGGTTAGCTTGGGCATTCTTTTCCTCCTGTTGGTCTGTGGCGATCGAGCGTGAGCCACGGAGCGGCAGGCTCTCCAGAGGAGCATTTCTTGGCCCTCTGTGTCCTCTGCGCGTCTGTGGTGCGATCCGAGTCCTTACTTGGCGATGATGACCATGTAGCGCATGGGGACGTCGCCGGTGTTCACCAGGCCGTGCTCCACGCTCGGCTCGATGATGATCCCCTCGTTGGCGTGGAGGGTGATCCGCTCCCCGGCGGTCTCCATGGTCCCCTGCCCCTCCAGCATAAAGAACGACTCGACGCCGTCATGGTGGTGGGCGGCATGGGCGCGCTGGCCCGCGGGCACGGTGGTGATGTGGATGCTCAGCTTGTCCGGGGGCAGCCCCTCATCCACCCACAGCTTGTTCACGCCCCGCTTCTCGACGAGTTTGAAGGCCATCTGCTCTCCTTGTCCCTTCTCAGAATGATGCGGGCTGGGCCTGATATCGCTGGTGCATCTCGCGCAGCGCGCCGGGGATCACGCTCATCCGCTGGCCCAGCCCATCCAGATAGTCGAGGAACTGGGTCAGCGTGACGGTCCGGGGCGCGGCGGGGTCGTCATAGGGAAAGGTGTTGTGCGTAAAGATGCACAGGGCGCGAAAGGCCACGCCCTCCCGCTCCATGCGCCGCAGCGCGCCCTCCAGGATGGGACGGTGCCGGTCCTCGAACGTCCCGCTCTCGATCCGCAGCTCGTAGGGAAAGCCGCTGGGCTGGAGGCGGTCGGGGTCGGTGGTCAGCGGGACCTCCAGGAAGGGGAGGCCGCCCGGGCGGAGCTTGTCCGCCGGGTTGACGTAATGCGGGTCGGGGCAAGCGCCCTGCCACATGGCGGCATACTGCGGCGAGCAGCGCCCCGGGTCCGAGACGGAGCCCTGGCGAAAGCCCAGGTCATAGAGCGCCGAGTAGGTGT
>JAAYEA010000370.1 GCA_012689325.1 Chloroflexota bacterium | reverse complement strand
TGGACCACCTGCGGGTCCTCGTCATAGAGCAAGATGAACAGCTCCAGCCCCAGCCGCGACCAGCAGTCGCAGAATCCCACGCTGATCGAATAGTCGATGATCACCGTGTCGCCGATGAGCTGCTGCAGCGACTGCATCCGCTGCCGGTGGCGCGCTCGCTCGGCGTCGGGGTCGAAGGGGGCCTGGCGCAGCTCGCGCATCTTGTGCAGGAGGTAGGCCCGCGCGCCCGCCACGTCGGCGAAGGGGCGGCTCACGGTCCAGGTGGTCCACTGGTCGCGCTGTATGACGAACCCGTCGGCGTCGGTCTCGCGCGCCGAGCCCCGGGGCGCCGCGGGGGGAAAGCAGGCGTCCAGCGTCCGCCGGATCACCTGGCCAATCTCCTGGTAGGTATAGTCAAAGCCGCGGACGTCCCGCCCGGTATAGAGCGCGATGACGCCGGGGTTAAAGCTCACCTGGTCGTGGAGCGCCACGCGGTCCACCGGCTGCAGGCGGAGCGTGCGCTCCACGCGCTCCCGCTTGGTGAGCTGGTCGGTCTCGAAGAGTCGATCGAACGGCGCGCGCGCCACGGCCACCTCGCTTGCTCAGGGCACCCACTCGGCAAAGGCCCGCCGCACAAAGGGCCAGACGTCCTCTTTATAGTAGCGATGCCCGCCGGCGCCGGTATAGAGGCGGCAGCGCTCTGGCACGCCGGCGACCTCATAGACGCGATGGAGCTTGGTAAAGGCCTCCTGCACCGCCGGATAGGGAAAGATGGGATCCTCGCGCCCGGCCACGGCCAGGAAGGGACGCGGCGCGGTCAGCCCGGCCACGTCGTACATCTCGGCGGCAGCCATGATCCCCGGCACATAGTTGCATTCGCAGTGGTGGATGGAGCCGATGGAATGCTCAAAGGTGCAAAAGTAGGAGGAGGGCGCGGCCACGGTGATCCGCTCGTCGCAGGCCGCGGCAAAGAGCGAGACGGTCCCGCCGCCCGAGTTGCCGGTGATCAGCACCTTGCGGATGTCCACCTCGGGGCGGGTGGCGCCATAGTCGATCAGGCGGCCCATGTCCCAGACCCGCTCGCCGATCAGCGTCCGTCCAAAGAGCATGGCGTGCATCTGCAAGGTGCGGCAGGAGGAGGTCTGGTCGATCTCCTTTTCTTGCTGGCGGCGCAGCCCGGCAAAGGCGCGCACGTCCGGGGCCAGCGCGATATACCCCTCCCGCACCGCCTGCAGGGCGACGTCGCGCTCGCCCTCGGCGATGGATTGGGCTTCATACTCGCCGTCGGCGATGCCCACATAGGTGCGCTTGCCCGCCTTGCCGTGGCCGTGGGGCGTCAGCACCAGGGGGCGCGGCCCGTCCTGCTGCTTGGGGCGCAAGAGATAGAAGGGGAAATAGAAGCCCGGCTCAGACTGGATGGTCCACTCCTCGCGGATGTGGTCGCCCATGTCCTCCTCGCCGAGCTGCCTGGGGGCGAGGTCGGGCTTGCCGCGGGCGGCGATGCGGTCCACGCCCAGCAGCCCCAGCAGGTGCGGGCGAAAGGCCCGTTGCCAAGCCGCCAGCCCTTCCGGCGTCTCGGCGCGAAAGGCAAAGGGACGATAGACGTCCTTGGCCAGGACGTGGACATAGTTGTCCGGGGTCATCTCGACGGTGGTCATGGCTCCTCCGATAGATTGGATAGCGTCGCCGGCCTAGGCGATCCGCGCATAGATCTCGCGCAGGGCCTGCCAGGCCACCTTGCGCGCGCGGTCATAGGTCACGACGCCCTTGTAGTTCAGCCCGTCCCAATAGGCGTTCACGTACTTGGACGGGTCGGGATAGTCCTGGTACAGGAAGGGAAAGGCTCCGCAGACGTGGGAAGCCTGGCGCAGCACCTCGTAGGTCACCTCCAGGCAATGGGCCTGGTAATCCTCCGACCAGAGCGCCAGGTCGTCGGCGCGGTAGCCGGGGATGGCGTCGGCGCCGAACTCGGTGAGCAGGAGCGGCTTGTCGTAGCGCGCCGCCTTGGCGACCAGCTCGCGCTCCAGGCGGCCAAGGTCCAGCGGCGCGATCTCCAGGGCCAGCGTCCCGTCGGCCCGGCGGGCCGCCTGGCGCTCCAGTTGCCGGTCCCGGCCCGGGCGCGCGCTGACGCGGTCGTACCAGCCCCAATACTCGTTGACGCCCACCACGTCCAGCAGGTCGCCGACCTCGCCCATCTCGCCATAGAGCGAGGCGTAGCTGAGCAGGCGGGAGCGGTCCAGCGCGCGCACGGTGCGGGCCAGCTCGGAAAAGAAGGCCGGGGCCTCGGGGTGAGCGACCTTGCACTCGTTGCCCAGGCTCCAGAGGATGGCGCTGGGGTGATTATAGGCAGCGCGCACCATCTCGGTCAGCATCCCGCGCGCCAGGGCCAGGTAGGCCGGGTCGCTGAAGGCGCTGCCGGTCTCTTCCTTGGGGTCCAGGCAATAGATGGGCGCCTCGGACCAGACCAAGAGCCCCCGCCGGTCGCACTCGCGCCACATCGCTTCATGGAGCGGCACGTGGCAGCGGAGGGCGTTGACCCCCAGCGCCTGCAGATCGTCCAAATCCCGGCGAAAGGCGGCGGCATCGTAGGTGAACCCCGTCACGGGGTGATCGGGCAGGTAGCAGATGCCCTTGAGCCAGATGCTCTCGCCGTTCAGCAGGATCTTGTTGCCCTGGGCACGCAGGCTGCGCACGCCAAAGGGCGCCGCCAGATCATCCAGCGCGCGGCCATCGGCGGCGGCGAGCGCCAATTCCAGAGTATAGAGCGCGGGATGGGCGGGCGACCAGGGCTCGGCGCGGTCCAGCGTGAAGGCAACCTCCACCGACCGCTCGCCGGGGGCCAGCGCCCGGCGCCCCTCCCAGACGATCTCGCCCCGCGGCCCGCGGATACGCGCCTCGATCCGGGCGGCCTCCCCGCCCGGCCGCCACTCGGCCCGCCAACGGCCCGCCGCCCCGGCGCCCGCCGGCTCGGCCTCGACGCCCGCCCACTCCAGGCGCCCGCCCTGGCTGACCTCCAGGGTCACGTCGCGGGTCAGCCCGCCATAGTTGTACCAGCCCAGGCAGGCGGGCAAGAGGATGCTCTGCCGCCGGTTGTCCAGGCGCACGGCCAGCAGGTTCTCGCCCGCGCGCAGGGCGGCGCTGGCGTCCACCAGGAACTCGGTATAGCCGCCGGCGTGCTCGCCGACCGGGACGCCGTTGACATAGACCCGCGCGGCATAGTTGGCGGCGCCGAAGCGCAGCACTCCCACCCGGCCCTCGGCCCATCCGGGCAGCTCAAAGGTCCGCGCGTACCAGGCCACGCCCTCATAGATGGCATAGCGCTCGGCCTGCTTGTTCCAGCAGCCGGGGACGGGCATCCAATCCCAGTGGCGCCGGTCCCAATCGGGCCGGGCGTACTCGTCATCGTCGTGATATTGCGGGTCCAGGTCGGGCAGAAACCGCCAGGGCCCGTTCAGATCGATCACCTCGCGCATGCACCCCTCCGCCCTACGCCGTGAGCACCTCGACACCGTCCTCGGTCACGCGCACGGTATGCTCCCACTGCGCCGAGAGCGAGCCATCCGCGGTGACCGCCGTCCAGCCATCGTCCAGGATTTTGATCTCGTAGCGGCCCGCGTTGATCATCGGCTCGATGGTAAAAGTCATATTGGGGACCAGGACCCCGCCCGTGCCGGGCCGGCCATAGTGGGGGATTTGCAGCCCCTCGTGGAACTCGAGGCCGGTGCCGTGCCCCACAAAGTCGCGCACCACCGAATAGCCATAGCTTTCGGCGTGCTGCTGGATGGCGTGGCCGATATCGCCGATGGCGTTGCCCGGCTTGACCTGGGCGATGCCCAGGTTCAGGCATTGGCGCGTCACCTCCACCAGGCGGCGCGCCTCCGGCGCCACCTCGCCGATGAGGTACATCCGGCTGGAGTCGCCATAGTAGCCGTTCAGCACCGTGGTCACGTCCACGTTGAGGATATCGCCGTCCCGCAGCGGGGTCTCGTCGGGGATGCCGTGGACGATGACGTTATTGATGGAGGTGCAGACGCTTTTGGGATAGCCGCGATAGCCCAGGTCAGCGGGGCGCCCGCCGTGAGCCACCGTGTCCTCGTACACCCAGCGATCGATCTCGTTGGTGGTCACGCCGGCGGCGATGCGCCCCTCCAGCCGGTCCAGGATGTCGCGGGTGAGCTGGCAGCTCGCGCGGATGCCCTCGATCTGCTCGGGCGTCTTGACCAACGTGGCGGCCCGCGCGGGGGCGCGCTGCTGGCGCAGGTCGCTTTGCAGATGGCACTGCTTGTACTTTTTGCCGCTGCCACACCAGCAGGGCGCGTTGCGAGGCAATCGTTGCATCGGGCACTCCGAAAATGGGACGTGGATTCACAGGATCGCGCGGATTCCGAGATGCGGGGAGAAAGGCACGCCCCCGCTCCCGCCTCGGCGCAATGGTGCTGGCGCCCATTATGACGCTTTCCACGCCGGGGGCAAATGGGGGACGGCCCGGGGCTGGAGGAGACAAAAAAAGAGGGGAGCCGTTTCCGGCTCCCCTCTCGCGGTCACTGGTTTACTTGACCGTGATCTTGATGCTCTTGGGCTTGACCTCTTCCGCTTTCGGAATGTGGAGGGTCAACAGGCCATGGCTAAAGTTGGCCTCGATCTTGTTCAGATCGACGCGGGTGGGCAGGGTCACGACCCTGCTAAAGTTGCCCGTCCACAGCTCGCGGCGATACCACTGCCATTGCGGGGCCTCCTCGGAAAGCGCATTGCTGGCCAACTTGCCCTGGATGGTGACGGTCTCCTCGGTCGCGGTGACCTCCAGCTCGTCCGGGCTCACGCCGGGGACGCGCGCCTGGATCACCACGGCATCCTTGGTCTCGTACAGGTCCACGGGCAGCGCGGCGGCGGAAGCGTCTGCCGCGGCCGTCCGGCCAGGGCGCACCACGCTGGACTCGAAAAGATGATCCATCGCCTCTCGCAAGCTCATCATGTCCTCGAGCGGTCTCCAAACGTTTACGGCCATAGTGATTACCTCCTTGATATCAAGCTTGGTCTGCTTGCTGCTTTCGAGGCTCATTCTACCCGGGTTTTGTTAGAACAACGCTAGAGGAGTGCTAGAGGCGTGTTATAGTTTGCTGGGCAGCTCTAACACGCTTCTAGCACTGCTCTTGCGCTCTTCTAACAGTCGGCTGCTATACTCGTGTCAATGGATCGCGCCAGAGGATCGGTCGCGGTCGGCAATTGGCTCGAAAACGACGCCGGACATCGCCCGGGGCAAGAAACGCCGGCGATGGGCGCAAGGAGGACATATTATGGACAAGATCGTAGGAATCGACCTGGGCACGACCAACTCGGTGGTCGCCGTGCTGGAAGGCGGCGACGTGACCGTGATCCCCACCGCGGAGGGCGGGCGGTTGCTGCCTTCGGTGGTTGCTTTCACCAAGAACGGCGAGCGGTTGGTCGGGCAGATGGCCAAGCGACAGTCCGTGGTCAATTCGGAGAACACCATCTATTCCATCAAGCGGTTCATGGGCCGCCGGTACGACGAGACGGGCGCCGAGCGCAAGATGGTGCCCTTCGAGGTCCGCCAGGGGCCGTCGGGCGACGCCCGCGTCTACGCCCCGGCCACGGGCAAGGAATACACGCCCCAAGAGATCTCGGCGATGATCCTGGGCAAGCTCAAGAAAGACGCTGAGGCCTATCTGGGGGAGCCGGTCACCAAAGCGGTGATCACGGTGCCCGCCTATTTCAACGACGCGCAGCGCCAGGCCACCAAGGACGCCGGCAAGATCGCCGGGCTGGAGGTGCTGCGCATCATCAACGAGCCGACGGCGGCCTCGCTGGCCTATGGCCTGGACAAGAAGGACCTGGAGACGATCCTGGTCTTTGACCTGGGCGGCGGGACCTTTGACGTCTCGGTGCTGGAGGTGGGCGACGGCGTGGTGGAGGTCAAGTCCACCAGCGGCGACACGCACCTGGGCGGCGACGACTATGACCAGGCCGTGGTCAACTTTGTCGCCGACGAGTTCAAGCGGCTGGAGGGCGTGGATTTGCGCCGCGACCGGCAGGCGCTTCAGCGCTTGCGGGAGGCCGCGGAGAAGGCCAAGATCGAGCTCTCCACGGTGATGGAGACGGAGCTCAACCTGCCGTTCATCACGGCGGACGCCTCGGGCCCCAAGCACCTGCAGCTCAAGCTGACGCGAGCCAAGTTCGAGCAGTTGACCGAGGAGCTCACCAAGCGGCTGGAAGGCCCCTTCCGCCAGGCCCTGGGCGACGCCAAGCTGGGCGTCTCCGACCTGGATGAGGTGGTGCTGGTGGGCGGCGCGACCCGCATGCCGGTGGTGCAGGCGCTGGTGCGGCAGCTCTCCGGCAAGGAGCCCCACAAGGGCGTGAACCCGGACGAGGTGGTGGCCGTGGGCGCGGCGCTGCAGGGCGGCGTGCTGAGCGGCCAGGTGCAGGACGTGGTGCTGCTGGACGTGACGCCGCTTTCCCTGGGCGTGGAGACGCTGGGCGGCGTGATGACCAAGCTCATCGAGCGCAACACCACCATCCCGGCGCGCAAGAGCGAGGTCTTTTCCACCGCCGCCGATGGCCAGACCGCCGTGGATATCCATGTGCTACAGGGCGAGCGCGAGATGGCTGCCGACAACATGACCCTCGGCCAGTTCCGGCTGGAGGGCATCCCGCCCGCCGCGCGGGGCATGCCGCAGGTGGAGGTCACCTTTGACATCGACGCCAACGGCATCCTGAATGTCACGGCGCAGGACAAGGCCACCGGCAAGCAGCAAAAGATCACCATCACCGCCTCGACGAACCTGAGCAAGGGCGACGTGGAGCGGATGGTGGAGGAGGCCAAGCGCAACTCGGCGGACGACCGCCGGCGCCGCGAGGCGGTGGACACCCGGAACCAGGCCGACAACCTCGCCTACCAGATCGAAAAGATGCTGCGCGAGAGCGGCGGCCAGGTGAACCCGGCCGACCGCCAGGCGGTGGAGGCCAAGCTGAACGAGCTAAAAAGCGCCATGAAGGGCGACGACGCGCGCGCCATCCGCACGGCGATGGACGAGCTGCAACAGGCGAGCTACAAGCTCTCCGAGCGGATGTACCAGGGGCAAGGCGCCCCGAGCGACGGCGGCGGCCATGATGGCGGTGGCAACGGCCACGGCCAGCCCGAGGACGTCATCGACGGCGAGTTCCGCTCCGTATAGAATTGCTGATCACCGCGAGGCCCTGCCATATCCTGGCAGGGCCTCTTTTTTTGCCCCAAATGCGCGCTGGTCGGCAAGGAGAGCCCGCTGAACACCCTGGAGGGACTGACTGCGAACGACCGGATGGCGGACGAGCACCTCGTCGGCACGCCGATCTTCTACTGGGACGATCCGGCCAAGCACGTCTAGGCCAGGTTCGCCCTGCACAAGCAAGCGGGGCGGATCGGGTGATCCGCCCCGCTCCCCAGTGTAGTGGGCATTTCGCTTGCGCGAATGTGCCCCGGTTTGACAAGATGAAAACGCCTATGGTATAATGGCGGTGATCCCGTGGTTGGGATCGGGAAACGCGCCACACACGACAGAGGATGCCGGCGCCAGGGCTGGCTGGCTATGAAGGGGCGGAGTGGCCCAGTGCACAGCAGAATCGCCTGTTTGTCGTTCGCAATCTCGTTTCCTCATAGCATGTTCTTCCTGCAGGGCTTGACACGGCTGCCGTGGTCAAGCCCTGTTTGCGTTTATCCGGGTTAGCGTCG
>JAAYEA010000046.1 GCA_012689325.1 Chloroflexota bacterium | reverse complement strand
GCGTATTGGCGTACAATGCATGGACATGCGCGGGCTCTGCCTGCGCCTTGCCCCCTGACCTGACCTCTGATCGTCCCTCAGAACCCGATTTGACACCTTGACAAACAGGGTGTATAATCAGTTGTTGCGAATTGTGTAAACCTACGGGTTGTTCAGTTACATAGCGAAAGGGGAATTGGCCATCTCGGTTTTGTCCTGCATAAGCGGGTAGGGGAACGAAACCGGGATTTTCCATTTTCCCACTCATTTGGGGAGGGAGATGCCTTGGATATTAAGGATATTCGGTCTGTGCGCGTGAGCCTGGCGTCGCCTGATGATATCCGTAATTGGTCTTATGGTGAAGTCCTGAAACCCGAGACGATCAACTATCGTCGCCTGCGCCCGGAAAAGGATGGTCTTTTCTGCGAAGCGATCTTTGGACCCACCAAGGACTTTCAGTGCTATTGCGGCAAGTATAAAAAGATTCGCTACAAAGGCATCGTTTGCGAAAAGTGCGGCGTGGAAGTGACCCATTCCCGGGTCCGGCGCGAGCGCATGGGCCATATCGAGCTGGCCGCGCCCGTGGCCCACATCTGGTACACCCGGCGGTCGCCTAGCTATTTGGGCCTGCTGCTGGATGTCTCCCAGCGCAACCTCGACCGCGTCCTCTATTTCGCCCAGTATATCGTCACCGCAGTGGATGAGGACGCCCGCCAGCGGGCCCTCCGCCGGATCGACGAAGAGATGAACCGCGAGATGGCCCGCCTCACCAAGACGGCGCAGGACCAGGCCGAGGGCGCCGAGGGCAAGTTCGGCAAAGAGCTCGAAGGGGCCCGCGCCGAGCGCGACGGGCTGCTGCGCGAGCTGGAAGAGTCGCTGGCCGCGGCCACCGACAAGCTCATGAGCGCCGCCGCCGAGCTGCAGCAGCGCATGGACCTCTATCGCGACAAGCCCGCTCCCGAAGACCTGGTGTTCGCGCCGACGGATCGCGTGATCGTGGAAAAGGGCGATGTGGTCACCCGCGACCATTACACCATCCTCAACCAGGCCGCCCAGGACCAGCTCGGCGTCCTCGAGCGGGGCATCCAGGAGGACCAGTCCTCCCGCATGACCCCGTTGGAGGCGCGCATCGAGTACCTCGGGCGCCGCTCCGAAGAGGACAAGTCCGCGACCCAGACGCACCTGGCCCGCGAGCTGGAAGAGATCCGCGAAAAGGCGGAGACCAGCCGTGAAGAGCTGATGTCCCTGAAGGTCCTGCAACTGCTCAACGAGAACCGCTTCCGCGAGCTGGAGGCCAAATGGGGCCGCGTCTTCAAGGGCGGCATGGGCGCCGAGGCGATCTATGACATCGTCAAGGAAATCAACCTGGACAAGATGGCGGAGGAGCTGCGCACCGAGCTGCGCACCAGCCGGTCCAAGCAGCGCCGCAAAAAGGCCGCCAAGCGGCTCAGCGTGGTGGAGGCGTTGCACGTCTCCAACAACCGCCCCGAGTGGATGATCCTCACCATCCTGCCGGTGATCCCGCCCGACCTGCGCCCGATGGTCCAGTTGGATGGCGGCCGCTTCGCCACCAGCGACCTGAACGACCTCTATCGCCGCGTGGTCAACCGCAATAACCGCCTGAAGCACCTGATCAAGCTCCAGGCGCCCGAGGTCATCGTCCGCAACGAGAAGCGCATGCTGCAAGAGGCGGTGGACTCGCTGATCGATAACAGCCGCCGCGGCAAGGCGATCTCATTGCGCGGCCGCCGTCAGCTCAAGTCCTTGTCCGATATGCTCAAGGGCAAGCAGGGACGCTTCCGTCGCAACCTGCTGGGCAAGCGTGTGGACTATTCCGGCCGCTCCGTGATCGTGGTCGGCCCCACCCTCAAGCTGCACCAGTGCGGCCTGCCCAAGCGCATGGCGCTGGAGCTCTTCCGCCCCTTTGTGATGCGTAAGCTAGTGGAATACAACCACGCCATCAACGTCAAGGGCGCCAAGCGGCTGATCGAGCGCGAGGTCCCGGAGGTCTGGGAGGTGCTGGAGGAGGTCATCAAGACCCGTCCCGTGCTGCTGAACCGCGCGCCGACCCTGCACCGGCTGGGCATCCAGGCCTTCGAGCCGTCGCTGGTGGAAGGCAACGCCATCCAGATCCACCCGCTGGTCTGCGGCGCGTTCAACGCCGACTTTGACGGCGACCAGATGGCCGTGCACGTGCCCCTCTCCGACGCGGCGGTGCGCGAGGCGCGCCAGTTGATGCTCTCGCAGCATAACCTGCTCCTCCCCGCCAACGGCGAGCCGGTGATCGGCCCGACCAAGGACATGGTGCTGGGCGTCTTTTACCTGACCATGGAGCGAAACGGTCGCAAGGGCGAGGGCAAGGTCTATTCCGCCTATGAGGACGTGAGCCTGGCTTACCACCTGGGCAAGCTGGACATCCATGCCAAGATCAAGTTCTACACCAAGCCCAATTCCAAGCCGCGCACCAAGCCGCGCTTGATCGACACCACGGTGGGCCGCGTGCTCTTTAACGAGGCGCTGCCCGAGCCGCTGCGTTTCATCAACGAGCAGTTGAACAAGGGTGGCCTGAAGCGGCTGATCTTGGACGCCTATCGGGTGCTGGGCGCGGAGGCCACGGCTGAGCTGGCCGACCAGATCAAGGCCCTGGGCTTCCACTATGCCACCCGTTCCGGCGTCACCGTCGCCATCGATGACCTCACCGTCCCCACGGACAAGGATGAGATCATCCAGGACGCCTCCGACAAGGTGGACGCCATCGAGCGGCTCTACCGCCGCGGCCTGGTCACGGAGAACGAGCTCTACCGCAAGACCGTCGAGCTCTGGTCCGAGGCCACCGAGGACATCACGGCCGCGGTGGACCGCGACCTGGATCCGCAGGGCAACATCGGCGTCATGGCCCGCTCCGGCGCCACCAAGATGGGCATCCAGCCGGTGCGCCAGTTGGCCGGCATGCGCGGCCTGATGGCTGACCCCTCGGGGCGCATCATCCCGCTGCCTATTCGATCCAACTTTCGCGAGGGCCTCACGGCCCTGGAGTACTTTATCTCGACCCACGGCGCTCGCAAGGGCCTGGCCGATACCGCGCTGCGCACCGCCGACGCGGGCTACCTGACCCGCCGGCTGGTGGACGTGGCCCACAACATGATCATCAACACCGAGGACTGCGGCACGCACTATGGCATCTGGATTCGCCGCGACGTCTCTGAGGCCATCGGCGAAAAGTTTGCCGATCGCATCGTCGGCCGCTATGCGGCGGCGCCGCTGGTGGACCCCAGCACCGGCGAAGTGATCGTCGAGGCCAACGCGATGATCGAGCTGGACCACATGGAGCGGATCAACGAGGCGCACATCAACGAGGCCCTGGTGCGTTCCGCGCTGACCTGCCAGTTGCGCCACGGCATCTGCGCCAAGTGCTATGGCGAAGACCTGGCGCGGGGCGGCCCCGTGAATATCGGCGAGGCGGTGGGCATCATCGCCGCCCAGTCCATCGGCGAGCCGGGCACGCAGCTCACCCTGCGGACCTTCCATACCGGCGGTGTGGCCTCCGGCGAGGACATCACCCAGGGCCTGCCGCGGGTGCAAGAGCTCTTTGAGGCGCGCAATCCCAAGGGCCAGGCCATCATCTCGGACATCGCGGGCGTCGTCGAGCTGCGTCGCGATGGCGACCTGCGTTGGGCCAAGGTCGTCTCTAGCGAGATGCGCAACGACCTGCACCGCGTCCCCGAGGGCTATACCGTCGCCGTGGAAGATGGCGACGAGGTCATGGTCGGCGACGTGCTGGCCACCCAGGCGGGGAGCGAAGAGATCACCGCCCACGTGGACGGCCTCGTGGCCCTGGACGGCAACCAGGTCTATATCCGCTACGAAGAGCGCGAAGAGCGCGAATATGAAGTGCCGGCCGCGGCGCGCCTGCGCGTCGGCGACGGGCAGCGGGTGGAGGCGGGCGCCCAGCTCACCGAGGGCACCAAGAACCCGCACGAGATCCTGCGCATCCTGGGCGTGGAGGCGGTCCGCGAGTACCTGCTGGAAGAGATCCAGCGCGTCTATCGCTCCCAGGGCGTGTCCATCAGCGACAAGCACATCGAGGTGATCGTGCGGCAGATGCTGCGGCGGGTGCGCGTGGTCAATTCCGGCGACACGTCGCTGCTGCCCGATGAGATCATTGACCGGCTGGACTATGAGCAGATGAACGCCACGACGGCGGC
The DNA here is from genome assembly GCA_012689325.1 of Chloroflexota bacterium. Classification (GTDB taxonomy): domain Bacteria; phylum Chloroflexota; class Anaerolineae; order JAAYEA01; family JAAYEA01; genus JAAYEA01. The sequence continues at coordinate 8,288 of JAAYEA010000046.1, read as the reverse complement.
CCAGGGCGGCGAGCCCGCCACGGCCCAGCCCGTGCTGTTGGGCATCACCAAGGCGGCGTTGAACACCGAGAGCTTCCTCTCGGCGGCCTCCTTCCAGCATACCATCAGCGTCCTGGCCGAGGCGGCCATCGAGGGCAAGCAGGACCACCTGTTTGGCCTGAAAGAGTCTGTCATCATCGGCAAGCTGATCCCCGCGGGGACGGGCTTCCGCGACAACGCCCACGCGGCGCAGGCCGAGGATGCCGAGCGGGAAGCCAAGCGCGCCGCCGAGGCGGAGCCCCTCTCGCCAGAGCTGCTCTTCCCTGGCGGGCTGGACCTGGGGCTGGGCGTGCCGGATAGCCTGGCCGAGGGCGCCGATATCGTGGACGAAGGCTAGTTGAGGACCAGATCAGGCGGGGAGGGCCCCGGCCTTCCCCGCCTGCTAGAAAACACCGAAAGCACATGGACTCTCTAACGATTCGACGTTGGCGAGCGCGACGAGAAGTCAAGCCAAGCATCTTGCCACGCTTGCTGTTGGGCAGCGTGGCACTGCTGTTTCTGAGCCTTGGCGCGCTCACGGTTTTGGGCGTGGGCGCGGCGGCGGGCGTCTATTGGTACTTTGCCAAGGACCTCCCGCCGGCGGACGAGGTGGAACGGCTCACCTCCGAGGCGTTCCAAACCAGCATCATCTATGACGCCACCGGCACGATCAAGCTCTTCGAGCTGATCGACCCCCAGGGCGGCGCCCGCACCAAGATCCCCCTGGCCGAGGTTCCCGAGCACGTCCGCTATGCCACCGTGGCCATGGAGGACAAGACTTTTTACACCAACCCCGGCGTGGATTTCTTGGGCATCGTCCGCGCCTTTGTGAGCAACCTGCAAGGCAACCAGATCCAGGGCGCCAGCACCCTCACCCAGCAGTTGATCAAGCTGGTGATCATCCCCGAAGAGGAGCGCTACGAGGTCTCGTACGCCCGCAAGATCAAGGAGGCGATCCTTTCCCTCGAGCTCTCCCGGCGCTACCCGGGCATGGAGGGCAAGGACCAGATCCTGGAGTGGTACCTGAACACCGTCCCCTATGGCGGGGTGGCCTATGGCATCCAGGCGGCGGCGGAGCAGTACTTTGCCAAGAGCGCCAGCGAGCTGACCCTGGCCGAGGGCGCCATGCTGGTGGCCGTGCCGCAGTACCCCCTCATGAACCCCATCGACAACTATGACGAGGCCAAAAAACGCCAGGAGATCGTGCTGGACCAGATGTACCTGCAAGGGTACATCACCGCCGAGGAGGCCTGGGAGGCCAAGCAGGCCGAGATCAAGGTGATCTCCAAGCCCTTTGATATCCTGGCGCCGCATTTCGTCATGTACGTGCGCCAGATCCTGGAGCGCGAGTACGGCCTCAATATGGTCTACCGCAACGGCCTGCGCGTCTATACCACCCTCGAGCTGGACCTCCAGGCCGAGGCCGAGCGCATCGCGCGGGAGCACGTCGCCGATATCGCCGAGCTGCACAACGTCAGCAACGCCTCGGTGGTGGTGATGGACCCCCACACCGGCAGGATTCGCGCTATGGTGGGCAGCCTGGACTATTTCAACGCCGAAATCGATGGGCAGGTGAACGTGGCGATCTCGCCACGGCAGCCGGGCTCCTCCTTCAAGCCCTTCACCTATGTGACGGCGCTGGCCCAGGGCTACACCCCGGCGACCCGCATCATGGACGTGCGGACCAGCTTTCCCGATTGGCCGAACCCGCCCTTCGTGCCGGAGAACTATGACCGGCTGTATCACGGCCCCGTCTCCATCCGGCGGGCCCTGGCCTGCTCCTATAACGTGCCCGCCGTGGCGGTGCTGAGCTGGGTCGGCGTGGACAATGTGCTGGATACGGCGCATCGCATGGGCATCAACACGCTGCTCAACGAGCACTATGGGCTGAGCCTGACCCTGGGCGGCGGCGAGGTGACGCTGCTGGACATGGTCTATGCCTATAGCGTCTTTGCCAACGAGGGCGAGATGGCGGGCCAGCCCATCGCGGCGGACAAGCTCAAGCCCGGCTTCCGCGAGCTGGACCCCGTCGCCATCCTGCGCGTGGAAGACGCCGCGGGCAACGTGCTCTACGAGTACAAGGAGCCGCACACCAAGCGCGTGCTCAACCCGCAACTGGCTTACCTGATCTCCGACATCCTCTCCGATAACCGCGCCCGCTCCTTCGCGTTGGGCGCGAGCAGCTACCTCAAGCTCAGCCGCCCCGCCGCGGCCAAGACGGGCACCACCGAGAATTTCGTGGACCTGTGGACCATCGGCTACACGCCGGACGTGGTGGTGGGCGTCTGGATCGGCAACAACAGCTCTGATCCCATGGAGCGGCTTCCTTCCGTCCGCGGCGCCGGCCCCATCTATAACCGGCTCATGGAGCACCTCTTCCTGTCCATGCCCGAGGCCCGCTTTGCCGAGCCGCCGGGGCTGGTGCGGGCGGTGGTGGACGAGGCCTCCGGCCTGCTGCCGACCCCTTATTCTGGCGGCCAGATCACCGAGGTCTTTATCGAGGGCACCGTGCCCACCGCCTATGACGACATCCACCGGCCGTTCCGCATCTGCAGCGCCTCGGGCAAGCTGGCGACGGTCCATTGCCCGGCGGAGCTGGTCGCCGAGCAGGTCTTCGAGTTCTACCCGCCCGACGCCGCCGACTGGGTGCGCATGACGAACAAGGCGCAGGCGCCCGCCGAGTATTGCCCCGTGCACGGGCCGGGGCTGCTGGCCTCCGACGTCGCCATCGGCAGCCCGACCCAGTATTCCTACGTGCGCCAGGTTTTGCCCGTGACGGGCAACGCCAAGCCGGGCGATTTCTCCTTCTGGCGGCTGCAATTCGGCAAGGGGATGAACCCCTCCTCCTGGACGCCCATCGGCGCGGATCGCTACGACCGCGTGGACAACAATGTGCTGGACTATTGGGACGTCTCGCAGCTCGATGGCCTCTATAGCCTCCAGTTGACGGTGGTGGGCGGCAGCGGCAACGTGCAGCAGTCCGCGGTGCAGGTGACCGTGGACAATATCTCGCCCACGATCCAGCTCCTGAACCCCTGGGAAGACAAATCCTACATCATGGAAGTGGACGAGTGGGTCAACATCCAGGTGGACGCGAACGACAACGCCTCCATGCAGCGCGTCGAGTTCTTTGTGGATGACGGCCTGATCGGCTATAGCACCGTGGCCCCCTTCACCTATCGCTGGACCATCGTCATGTCCGACACGCTCCCGAGCTGGTTCCCCGGCGAGGCGGTGCTGGTGGACGGGGCGCAAGGCGTCTACGCCAAGTCCCTGCCCAACGGCCGCGGCATCATGTGGACCACCGACCTCTATACCGAGACGCACGAGATCCATGCCGTGGCCTATGACGCCGCCGGCAACTGGCTCAAGACGGAAAAGGTCCGCTTCCGCGTCACGCACAAGCCCAAAAAAGAAGAGGCCACGCCCACGCCCACTGCGCTTCTCCTGCCGAGCGAGCAGCACATCTGGCAGCGGGAGGAGTGGCTCCCCATTCCCATCACCTAAGCCAACCTAGACTGGAGCGACATGGGCCGAGTATATGTGGCGCTGGACCTGGAGACGACCGGCCTGACGCCAGATCGCGACGCGATCATCGAGATCGGGGCGGTCAAGTTCCGCGACGGCGACGAGCTGGCCTCCTGGTCCACGTTCGTGAACCCCAATCGCGAGCTGCCGGCCAAGATTCAACACATCACGGGCATCAAGCCGGAGGAGCTGCGCGGCGCGCCGTCGCTTTTCTCCGTGGCGCGCCCCCTGGTCGATTTCGTCGGCGATGCGCCGGTGATCGGCCACAATATCGGTTTTGATATGCGCTTCCTGAACAAGCATGGCCTGCTGGTGGACCATCCGACGCTGGACACCTTTGAGCTGGCCAGCATCCTGATGCCGGAGGCGCCGCACTATAACCTCTCGGCGCTGGCCGAGCAGGTGGAGGTGGAGCAGGACCGGCGCCACCGGGCGCTGGACGACGCCCAGGCCACGCGCGGCCTCTTCCGGGCGCTGATGGAACGGGCCGAAAAGCTCGACCTGCGCACCATTCAGGAGCTGAACCGCCTCGCCGCCGGGACCGACTGGTCGCTCCGCGAGTTCTTCGTGGAGGTGGAGCGGAACAAGGCGCGGACGGCCTTTGTCCAGCCGGCGGGGCAGGCCGAGCGGCGCCGCGAAAGCGCTCGCCGCAAGCAGGAGGAAGAGGCGCTCCAGCCCACGGCCGAGGTGCAGCTCATCGACGGCGAGTCTCTCTCGGCGATGCTCTCCCCCGGCGGCCTCTTTGAGCAACAGTTCCCCGGCTATGAGTACCGCCCGCAGCAGATCGAGATGTTGCAGTCCGTCGCCGATTCCTTCAACGAGGGCGAGCATCTGCTGGTGGAGGCGGGGACGGGCACGGGCAAGTCCGTGGCCTATCTGCTCCCCTCCATCTATTTCGCCGTCGCCAATAACGAGCACGTGGTCATCTCGACCAACACCATCAACCTGCAAGACCAGCTCTTCACCAAGGACATCCCTGACCTGCGGGCCATGCTCCCCATCCCGTTCAACGCCGCCCTGCTCAAGGGGCGCAGCAACTATCTCTGCCTGCGGCGGCTGGCCGCCTTCCGGCGGAGCGCCAAGCTCTCCACCGACGAGGTGCGCGTCCTGGCCAAGATATTGGCCTGGCTGCCCCAGACGACCACCGGCGACCGCGGCGAGATGGTGCTGCTGAACAGCGAATACCCCGTTTGGGCCCAGGTGCAGGCCGAGGCGGAGACCTGCCTCGCCGAGCAGTGTCCCTATCGGGTGCAGGGCGAATGCTTCCTCTATCGCGCGCGGCACAAGGCCGAGGCCGCCCACCTGATCGTGGTCAACCACGCCCTGCTCCTCTCCGATATCGTCACGGAGAACCGCGTCCTGCCCGAGTTCAATTACCTGATCATCGACGAGGCGCACCATCTGGAGGAGCAGGCCACCACGCACCTGGGCTTTTCCGTGGGCCAGGCGCAGCTTTACCGGCTGCTCACCGACCTGAGCTTTTCCCAGGGGGCGCAGGGGTTCGGCGGCTTTCTCGCCGACGTGCTGGGCCAGCTCCACGAAAGCGGCGTCCCCGCCGACGTCCGCGCGCAACTGGCCGACCAGGTCCAGTGGATGCATGGGCAGGTGGAGAGCGCCCGCCGCGCGCTGCACCTCCTCTTCGCCGACCTGGCGATCTTTTTGGACAACTTTCGCCAGCAGGGCCCCGAGGGCTTTGGCAACTATGACGTCCATATCCGCCTGACCGCCTCGCTGCGGTCGCAGCCGGATTGGTCCGGCATCGAGATGCGCTGGGACGACTTTGCCAACCCCTTGCGCAAGATCGGCAAGGGGCTGGAGCAGTTGCACGAGGGCCTGCAAAACCTGGAGAGCGCCCACATCGAGGGGTATGACGAGCTGTTGCAGGACGTGCTGGGCTACCGCACCCGGGTGCAAGAGCTGGACCGGCAGATCGAGTCCATCCTGGCGAACCCGACCCTCGACTCGATCTATTGGGCGCGGATCATCGCCGAGCAGGGGAGCATCGAGCTGAACCGGGCGCCGCTGCACGTGGCGCCGCTGCTGGAGGACCGGCTCTTTTCCCGCAAGGCCACGGTGATCCTCACCTCCGCCACGCTCTGCTCGGAGGGGGATTTCTCCTACATCCGGGAGCGGCTGGGGCTGCCCGACGCCAGCGAGCTCCAGGTCGGCTCGCCCTTTGATTTCGTCAGCTCCACCCTGCTCTACCTGCCCACGGACATGCCCGAGCCGGGCGAGCGCAACTATCAGCGCGCGGTGGAAAGCTCGCTGGTCGACCTCTGCCGGGCCACGCAGGGGCGGGTGCTGGTGCTGTTCACCTCCTACAGCCAGTTGCTCAATTCGTACCGCGCCATCAACCCCTTCCTGGAGGATGAGGGCATCGTGGTTTATGCCCAGGGCGTGGACGGCTCGCGCCGCCAGCTCTTGGAGAATTTCAAGACGACGCCGCGCGCGGTGCTGCTGGGCACCCGCAGCTTTTGGGAGGGCGTGGACGTGGTCGGCGAGGCGCTGAGCTGCCTGGTCATCGCCCGGCTGCCCTTCTCGGTCCCCTCGGACCCGGTCTTTGCCGCCCGCAGCGAGACCTTTGACGACCCCTTTGGCCAGTTCTCGGTGCCGGACGCCATCCTGCGCTTTCGGCAGGGCTTTGGCCGGTTGATCCGCAGCGCCTCCGACCGGGGCGTGGTGGTGATCCTGGATAAGCGGCTCACCAGCAAGTCCTATGGCAAGCGCTTCTTGCGCTCGTTGCCGGAATGCACCGTGCGCCAGGACACGCTGCGCAACCTGCCGAGGCTGGCCGCCCGCTGGATCGACGGCAAAAAAGAGCCGGAGCAGGTCGAAATTGGCGCGAAAAGGCGAGATCGACTATAATAATGTGTTGGGGAGCCCTAGAGGGCTCTCTGGATCCAGTAGCAATAGGAGGTAACGGGCCTATGATCGATGTAAATCAACTGCGCAAGGGCGTGACGTTCGAGATGGACGGCGGGCTGTGGAAGGTGTTGGAGTACCAGCATCACAAGCCTGGCCGCGGCAATGCCATCATCCGCACCAAGCTGCGCAACCTGCGCACCGGCGCCACCATCGAGCGCAACTTTTTGTCCGGCGACCGCGTCCAGGATGTCCGGCTGGACACGCGCGAGGTGCAGTACCTGTATAACGACGGGCACATCTATTACTTTATGGACACCGGAAACTATGAGCAGCCCGCGCTCAATTCGGAGCTGCTGGAGGATGTCATCCCCTACCTCAAGGAAAACAACCTCCTCGAGCTGGTTTCCTACGAGGGCGAGGCGCTGGGCGTGGAACTGCCCATCACCGTGGACCTGGAAGTGACCATGACCGAGCCCGGCTTCAAGGGCGATACCGCCTCCGGCGGCACCAAGCCCGCCACGCTCGAGACCGGCCTGGCCATCAACGTGCCCTTGTTCGTGAACATCGGCGACGTGATTCGCGTGGATACGCGCACTGGCGTCTACCTGACGCGGGTCTAGGCCGTGTTTGCCAAGTCCTTGTGTGGTGTCTTGTCTAGCTGCTGAGGGCGTTGATGGACTCCACAAAGCGCCAACAACGCTGGTTCCAGGACTTGGCAAACACTCTCTAGGCCGCCCGACGAGCATCGGGGCGCGATCAATGTCTATGGCGGGCTGCGCTTTCAGCAAAAGGCAGGCCCGCCTTTTTTCTCGGATGGGAGCGAAATGAGCGATCAACTGTACGCGGCCCACACGCTGCCTGGCCTGGAGGGCGTGGCCTGGGAAGAGATCAAGGCCGAGCTGGGCGCGCCCGCGCTGGTGAGCCGGGGGCGGGGCGTGGTGTTGTTCACCCAGCAGGGCCCCGTGCTCAAGCTGCTCAACCTGCGCACCACCGAGGACGTCTTTGCCGTGGTGGATCACCAGCCGGAGCTTTCCCCGACGCACTATGGCCTGCGGCAGTTGCGGGAGGGGTTGGCGCGCACCCCGGCGCTGGATACGGCGCTGGCGGTCCATCACGAGCTCTATCGCAAGCGGGTGAAGCGGATCACCTACCGGGTGGTGGCGCAGATGAAGGGGCCGCACGACTTTCGCCGGCAGGACGCGCAGCAGGAGGCCGTCGCGGCGATCCAGCGCCGCAACCCCCATTGGAAGCCCATGGGGGAGGACGCTCACCTGGAGTTCTGGCTGGATATCCAGGAGCGCTCCGCCGTGACCATGCTGCGCCTCTCCGACCCCACCATGCGGCACCGCAAGTACAAGCTGGCGCACATCCCCGCCTCGCTGCGGCCCACCCTGGCGGCGGCGATGGTCTTTCTCTCCCGGCCCGAACCCGACGACGTCTTTTGCGACCCCATGTGCGGCGCGGGCACGATCCTGCTGGAGCGGGCCTATGGCGGCTCCTCGCGGGCCATCGTCGGCGGCGAGTTGGATCCCGCCGCGCTGGCGGCAGCGCAGGCCAACGCCACGGCCTCCGAGCGCATCCAGCTCTGCCGCTGGGACGCCACGCGCCTCCCCCTGGCGGCGGGCGCCGTCTCCAAGATCGCCACCAACCTCCCCTTCGGCAAGCAGATCGGCGACCCGAACCAGCTCCCGCAGCTTTACAGCGCCTTTTTGGCCGAGGCGGCGCGGGTGCTCGCGCCCCGCGGGCGGGCGGTGCTGCTCACCAGCGAGCGCGACCTGCTGGAGGCCGCGCTCAAGGGGATGCCTTTCTATACGCGCCGGCAGGTCTCGGTGGGCGTGTTGGGCCAGCCGGCGACGATTTTCGTGCTGGAGCGGGCG
>JAAYEA010000369.1 GCA_012689325.1 Chloroflexota bacterium | reverse complement strand
TAATAGTTCCACTGCACCGAGACGCTTTCCGCCGAGCCTTTCAGGATGACGCCCTGGTTCTGTCCTTCGGCATTCACCCACTCTTGGGCCATCCGCGTCACCTTCAGGTCGTACCAGCGGCCCACGGCGGTGAGGTCCACCCCATCCTCCGCGGCCTCGGCGCGGTCCTGGCCGAGCTTGTTCGCGCCCCATTCGGCCCACTTGTATTTCTTGGAGGCCTCGATCCAGTTTACCTCGGAGACGACCCAGGGGCGATAGACCCGATAGGCCTCGACGCGCATCGGGTGCGGCCCCGCGCTGGGGACGTAGAGGCTCAACGTCGCGTCGATGATCGTCGAGTTGGGCGGGATGAAGGATAGGTCGAAGCGCAACATGGGCGACATCCGGTCATCGGAGCGGACGGACATCATGTTGTAGCGGGCATAGTTCTCGTACAGGAACCAGGAGGTGATATAGGTGTCCTCGACGCCGGTGTAGCCATCCAGGCCCTGTTGCAGGACCACGGTCTTGATCTCGTCCTGCGGGATGGGCGTGAGGGTGGGGGTCTCGGTGGGCGGCGTGCCGGTCACCGTCGGCGTGGCGGTGGGCCAAGGCGTCGCGTCGGCCACGCGGTCATAGAAGGACAGGGCGCCCGCTTGCTCGCCGTAGGGCATGCGCATCTCGATGGTGTTGGGGTCCACCACGATGCCATACAGCGGCGGCCTGACGGCGCGCACTGACTCGTAGCCGGGCGGGTCGATCTCGACGATGCGAAAACGCGGCGACTCGAGTTCAGTGACGTGGTCCAGCGCGAACCAGCCGCTCTGGGTGGTGGTAGCGCGATCCACCAGCGTCCAGCTTTCGCCCCGTCCGGTGTACAGCTCCATCTGAACGCCCGACAGCGGCGCGGTGGCCGCGGGGCTGGCGCCGCCAGAGTCGCGCAGCTCTTCGTAAACATACCCTGTAAAGGTGTACGGCGTGGGCGGGAAAGTAGGGGTCACGGTGGGCGTGAGGGTGGCGGTGCCGGTGGCCGTGGCGGTGGGACCCAGGGAGCGGGGCACATCATAGTAGGTCACAAAGGCGCCATTGACCACGACCTTGTAGGTGCCGCAGTCGTCGCCGGCCACCGTGTAGGAATAGATGCAGAAGGAGCCATTCCAACTGGCGGTCATGCGGCTGTGGGCGATGCGCTTGTCGGCGTCGCAACTCCCGGGCATGCCCCAGATGTCCCAGTAGATCGGCTCATAGGGGGCAAAGCCGGTGCCGTGCAAGTACACCACCTCGGTCTGGTTATAGACCGACTTCTGAAAGCTGGGGGGGCACTTGTCCACGGTATAGACCACCGCCGCCGCGAGATCCGCCGCGGGGGTGGCCACGACGAGCTCTGCGGCCAAGGTCGACACTGGCTCGGCGGAGAGCGAGGGCACGGGCTGTGCCGCAAACGATAGCAGAGCCAGGAGCACCAGAAAGCCCAGCGCGAGGGCATAGCGCCGACTGGCAACGCCCGGCGCCGCAGCAGGGCGGGCAGGCTCGCGATTCTTCTGACCAGGCATGGGCTCGCTCCTTTCCTCTTGGGGAAGCCTGAGCTAGACAGGGCATCTCATGTTACTATATAGCGCTCGGTCTTGCTCGTCAATGTTACTTAGGTCCTATTCGACGGCTCCAGCAGGCGGCAAAGCAGGATGCATTCGGCGTTGCCGTTGATGCGCTCCAACGTGTCATAGGCGTCGTCCAGGTCGCGGCCAGCCACCACGATGCCGTGCTTGGGGATCAGCACCGCCAGCCCGTGCTTTTGCAGGGCGGCGGCCTGGGGCAATAGCGCCTGCGCCACCGCCTCGGCCAGCTCGGCCGAGTGCGCGGGGGCTTCCGGCACCAGCCCGATGGTGCCGAACTTGAGCGTGTCCTCCCAGACTGGGGGGATGGGCAAGCCCAGCGTGGCGAAGGGCATCACGTAACGGGGGTGCGCATGGATCACCGCGCCTGCCTGGGGCAGCGCCCTATAGATGGCAAAATGCGCCTGAATCTCGCGGGAGATTCGGGCGGCCTGCTCTTCCGTCAGGCGCTCGGGGTCCACCAAGACGAGCTGTTCCGGCTCGAGCTGCCATTGCCGTTTGCTTCCGGCGTAGCGCGGCGTGGAGAGGACCCGCTCGCCTATCCTGACGCTGATATTGCCGCCCGCTGAATCGGTCAGAAACCGCTGGTACATCAGGCGGCCAATGGCCACGACCCGCTGGCGGATTTCCTCTTCTCTCGCTTCCATTCTTTTCCCTCCGCAAATTCCAGGAAGGGATACCACAAATGACATGCCGTGTCAAACTGGGCACAAGGATCACCCAAACCGTGGCCGTGTGGGGCCCGGAATTGCGCCCGGGCGGGGTGTTCGATGGCATTTTCTCATTGTATCAGGTGGTGCTATAATATGCCTCAGCACATCCTGAGGGCAGCTGTCGGGACGAGTCATGACCAAACGGCGTTCGAGCCCGAGAAAATCGACCAAGGCGCCACCTCCCCAAGGCATTTCCAGCAAGAGCCTGCTGCGGACCAGCGGCATTCTGCTGATCGCCATAGCTTTTCTGACCCTGCTGAGCCTCCTTTCCCTGAGCCGTGGCGTG
>JAAYEA010000368.1 GCA_012689325.1 Chloroflexota bacterium | reverse complement strand
GCGAAAACCGGTATAGACTTGCGGTCGTGCCGCGGGGACAAGTCAGGGCACCGAGGGATAGGGATGTCGCGACCGCGCAAGGTGATGTTGATCGGGCTGGACGGGGTTCCGCTGGGGCTGATTCAGTCCTGGGCGGCGCAGGGGCACCTCCCCACTCTCCAGCGATTGATGAGCACCGGCTCTGCCGGCCCGCTCCGCTCCACCATCCCGCCCACCTCGGGGCCTTCCTGGTCCTCCTTCGTCACCGGAATGAACCCCGGCAAGACCGGGGTTTTCGATTTCCTCTACCGGCGCGAGGGAACCTACCACTTTCCGCCGGTGAACGCCTCGCAGCGCAGCGGGACCTCGCTCTGGCGCTACCTGAGCGACGCGGGCTATCGCGTCGGCGTGCTCAACCTCCCCATGTCTTACCCGGTGGAGCAGGTCAATGGCTTTATGGTCAGCGGCTGGATGACGCCCTACGCCGCCACGGACTATGCCTATCCCCCCGAGATCGCCGACGAACTGGCGCGGGTGGCGGGCAACTATCGCATCTATCCCACCGAGACCTTTTCCGAGGCGCGCCGCGACAGCTTTCTCAAGGCCAGCTATGACCTGCTCGAGATGCGCACCCGCACCGCCGTCCACCTGGCCGCGACGCAGCCCTGGGACGTCTTTATGGCGGTCTATTTCGATACCGACCGCATCCTGCACCAGATGTGGCACTACCTGGACCCCACCCACCCCTGGCGGCGCGACCACGAGGACAAGTCCTGGGTCGTGCGCGATTACTTTGCCAAGATCGACCAGAGCATCGCGCGCCTGCTAGACCACGCCGATGACGACACCCTGGTGATGATCCTCTCCGACCACGGCATGGGCCGCGCCAACCGCTTCATCGTGCTCAACAACTGGCTGATGCAGGCGGGCCTGCTCAAGCTCAAGCGCGACCCCTGGGTGCGCTTCAAGGAGCTCCTCTTCCGCTCGGGGTTCGTCCTGCGCAACGTCCACAAGCTCGCCGACCAACTGGGCTTTTCCTCGCAGGCCGAATACGTCGCCGGCTATTTCGTCGACCACCTGCTCAAGCTCGCCTTCCTCTCCTTCCTCGACGTGGATTGGTCCCGCAGCAAGGCCTACTCCTTCGGACGTCACGTCGGCCCCATCTATCTCAACGTCAAGGGCCGCGAGCCACAGGGGATCGTCGAGCCCGGCGCCGAGTACGAGGCGGTGCGGGGCGAGATCGCCCGCCAGGCGCTCGAGTTTCGCGACCCGCAGACCGGCCGCCCGCTCATCGGCCAGGTCTTGCGCCGCGAGGAGGTCTTTGCGGGGCCTCACGTGGGCCGCGCCCCCGACCTGATCCTGCGCCCCGCCGACCCGGCGGACATCTTTTTCGGGCTGGCGGACTTTGGCCACCGCAAGACGGTGGACACAGTCTATCGCTATTCCGGGATGCACCGCGACTATGGGCTGCTCATCATGAACGGCCCCGGCGTGCGCCCCGGCAGCGAGATCGGCGGCGCCGCGATCCAGGACGTCGCCCCTACCGTGCTCCACGCCATGGGCCTGCCGGTGCCCGCGGACATGGACGGGCGCGTCATCGCCAGCGCCCTGGAAGAGAGCTACCTCGCCGCCTTTCCGCCCAGCCAGATGGAGCCCGTGGCCGAGCCCGCGAACGTGGGCAGCATGGACTATGGCGGCGCCGAGGAGCGCGAGATCGTGGAGCGCTTGCGCGGGCTGGGGTACATGGGGTAGAGGCCGCCCCATACCTCCTCCGCCGTCCCTATCGTAACCACATCGGCCTTTCTGGCTTGGAGAAGGAGCGGCAATGGCAAAGCAAGGTCGGGCGTCTTGGCGGCAACTGCCGCGCAACGTCTGGGCGGTCAGCCTCACCAGCTTTTTCATGGACATCTCGAGCGAGATGGTGCTCAACATCCTGCCGCTCTTTCTGTCCAACGTGCTGGGCATCAAGACCAACCTCATCGGCCTCATCGAGGGGATCGCCGAGGCCACCGCCAGCATCCTGAAGGTCTTTTCCGGCTGGCTCTCGGACAAGGTGGGCGGCCGCAAGTGGCTGGCCGTGGCCGGGTACGGCATCTCGGCGCTGGCCAAGCCCTTCTTCTACATCGCCAACTCGTGGGGATTGATCGCCGCCGTGCGCTGGGCCGACCGGGTGGGCAAGGGGGTGCGCACCGCCCCCCGCGACGCCCTGGTCGCCGATAGCATCCGCCCCGAGCAGCGCGGTTTCGCCTTTGGCTTTCACCGCGCGGCGGACACCGGCGGCGCCGTGCTGGGCCTGG
>JAAYEA010000367.1 GCA_012689325.1 Chloroflexota bacterium | reverse complement strand
TGGAGGCGGGCGTGGGCAAGGTGCTGGGCGCCGAAATGTCCGCGGAGGACCGGGACAAGGTCTTTTACCGCAACATGGCGGCGATCCTGGCTCGCCGGTAGGGCAGGGACGGAGGCGGCTTGTGCTCATCGACGTGAACGCCTATATCGGCCACTGGCCCTTTCGGCAGTTGCGGATCACCACCGCCGAGGGGCTGGTGTGCGAGATGGACCGGCAGGGGATCGACCGCGCGGTGGCGGCGAACCTGCACGGCGTCTTTTACAAGAACGTGCAGCCAGCCAACGAGGAGCTGGCCGAGGCGGCGCGGCCCTTTGGCGATCGGCTGATCCCCTTTGCCACGCTCAACCCGGCCTACCCTGGCTGGGAAGAGGACCTGCGGCGCTGCGAGGGGCTGGGGCTGCGCGGCCTACGGCTCTATCCGCAGTATCACGGCTACCAACTGGCCGGGGAGGCCGCTCTGGCGTTGGTGGATGCGGCCGCCCGGCTGGGCTGGGCCGTGCAGGCGCCCATGCGGCTGGTGGACCGGCGCGGGCGGCACCCAATGGACCAGGGCGAGGACCTCTCGCCCGCCGATTACGAGGCGGCCATCGGCGCGCGCCCGAACGTCCATTGGATGATCCTGGCCGCGGCGGGGCTCGACGGGCGGCGGCTCCCGCCAGAGGCCAACTATGCGGTGGAGATCTCGCGGCTGACCGCCGTGCTGCGCCGCGATATCCAGCGCCTGCTGGAGGGCGTTGGCCCGCGGCGCGTGGTCTGGGGCACGGGGATGCCGCTAAACATGGCGGCGCCGGCTTGGTTGCGGCTGCAGGCGTTGGATGTCGAGGCGGAGGTCAAGGAGCGGATTGCCTGGCGAAACGCCGCCGAGATGCTGGGGTTGGTTGATTTGCTCGCGTGAGGGGAGGGGTGCAGATGAAGACGCTCAACGAGTTGCTGGTGGCGCTGCCGGATGCCCGGCTATGGGGCGATGGGTCGGCGTGCGTCGCGGGGATCAAGGCCGATTCGCGCAAGGTCCAGCCGGGCGACCTGTTCCTCGCCTATCAAGGAAAAGCGCTGGATGGGCATCGTTACATCGGCTCGGCGGTGGCCCAGGGCGCCTCGGTGGTGGTGGGAGAGCGCGCCCCGGCCGAGGTGGAGGCGCTGCTGGGCGGCCCGCTGGCCGTGCCCTATGTTCAGGTGGCCAATGGGCGGCAGGCGCTGGCCTACCTGGCCGCGGCCTGGTATGACTTTCCGGCGCGCAAGCTGCGGGTCATCGGCGTGACGGGGACGGACGGCAAGACGACCACGGCCACGCTCATCACGTCCATTCTGGAGGTCGCCGGGCACCGCACCGGGCTGGTGAGCACGGTGAGCGCGGTGATCGGAGGGCGGGAGCAGGAGACGGGCTTTCACACCACGACGCCGGAGGCGCTGGACATGCAGCACTATCTGGCCGAGATGGTGGAGGCGGAGGCCGAGTATGCCGTGCTCGAGTCCACCTCCCACGGCCTGGCGCAGCACCGCGTGGATGCCTGCGAGTACGACGTGGCGGTGGTGACCAATATCACCCACGAGCACCTGGACGAGCACGGCTCCTTCGAGGCCTATCGCGACGCCAAGGCGCAGCTCTTTCGCCATTTGAGCACCGCCCAGCGCAAGGGCATCCCCGAGGTGTCGGTGATCAACGTGGATGATCCCTCCTATCCCTACCTGCGGGTCATCCCGGCGGATGAGCATTGGAGCTATGGCCTGGATAGCCCCGCCGGTGTGACGGCCACGGACATCACCTTTGTGCCCTCGGGGCTCACCTTTACGGCGCACACGCCGCGGGGCGAGTTCCGCCTCGAAAGCCGGCTGGTGGGCCGCTTCAACGTATATAACATCCTGGCGGCGGTGACGGCGACCCTGTCCCAGGGGGTGCCGGTATCGGCCATCCAGGCCGGGGTGTCCGCCATGCGCGGCGTGCGGGGGCGCATGGACCCCATCGACCTGGGCCAGGACTTTGCGGTGCTCATCGATTTTGCCCACACGCCCAACGCCCTGGAGCAGGCGCTCAAGACGGTGCGGCAATTGACCGCGGGCAAGGTGATCGTCGTCTTTGGCTGCGCGGGGCTGCGCGACCGGCAGAAGCGGCCGATGATGGGCGAGGTGGCCTGCCGGCTAGCGGATCGGTCGGTGCTCACGGCGGAGGATCCGCGCACCGAGCCGGTGGAGGAGATCATCGCCCAGACGGTGGTGGGCTGCCAGCAGGCCGGGGGCCAGGAGGGGCGCGACTTCTTCCGGGTGCCCGACCGGGGAGAGGCGATCCAGACGGCCATCGACATGGCCGAGCCGGGCGACCTGGTGGTGATCACCGGAAAGGGACACGAGCCCTCCATGTGCTATGGCACCGTCGAGTACCCGTGGAGCGATCACGAGGCGGCCTGGAAGGCGCTCAAGAAGCGGTTGGGGCTGCTATGAGCCGCGCCGGGTTGACCGCAGGGCCCATCTACGGTAGAATACGGCGGGGTGAATAGCGATGAGGGTGATCGCCGGAAAGGCCAAGGGTCTCCGGCTGGCCATCGTCCCCGGGGAGACGACCAGGCCGGTGATGGACCGCGTCAAAGAGGCGGTGTTTAATATCCTCGGCACGGAACTGCGCGGGGCGCGTTTCCTGGATCTCTTCGCCGGGACGGGCAGCGTGGGCATCGAGGCGCTGAGCCGCGGCGCAGAGGAGGCCACCTTTGTGGAGCGGGAGGATCGCGCCATACGGGTGATCGCGGAGAACCTCAAGACCACGGGGCTGGCTGGGCAGGCCCGCGTGCTGCGCCGGGACGTCTTCAGGTTTATCGCCGAGGCGGACGGGCGCTACGATTTCATCTATGTCGCGCCGCCGCAATACCAGGAATTGTGGGCCAAGGCGCTGCAAGCGCTGGACGAGCACGAGGCGCTCCTGACGGAGGACGGCCAGATCATCGTGCAAATATTCCCCAAAGAGTATCGGGAGCTGGAGCTGGCGCATTTCGAGCCGGTGGACGAGCGGAAATACGGCAGCACCCTGGTGGTGTTCTACGGCCGCAAGCAGGCCGATGGGGCCGCGGCCGGCGATGAAGAGGCGGCCGCGGGTTAGGGCTCGCTCGCGGGTTGGAGGGCAATGGTGGCTTCGCAGGCATTGTATCGCAAGTGGAGATCGCAGACGTTCGACGAGGTCGTCTCGCAAGAGCACGTGACCCGCACGTTGCGCAATGCCCTGCGCGATGGCCGCGTCGCCCACGCGTATCTTTTCACGGGCCCCCGCGGCACGGGCAAGACCAGCATGGCGCGCTTGCTGGCCAAGGCGGTCAATTGCATCGGCGAGACGGAGGAAAAGCCTTGCAACCAGTGCGCCGTCTGCCAATCGATCACCGAGGGGCGGTCTCTGGACCTGGTGGAGATCGACGCTGCCTCGAATCGCGGCATCGACGAGGTGCGCGACCTGCGAGATAAGGTGCGGTTTCGTCCCAACGAATGCCGCTATCGCGTGTATATCCTGGACGAAGCGCACATGCTCACCACGCCGGCCTTTAACGCCCTGCTCAAGACGTTGGAAGAGCCGCCGGAGCACGCCATTTTCATCCTCGTTACCACCGAGCCGCAGAATATCCCGATCACCATCCTTTCGCGCTGCCAGCGGTTCGATTTTCATCGCATCCCCTTGGCCGAGACGGTGGCGCACCTCAAGCATATCGCCGCCGACGAGGGGCTGCGGATCACCGATGCGGCGCTCGAGCTGGTGGCGCGCCACGCCACCGGCAGCATGCGCGATGCGTTGAGCCTGCTCGACCAGCTCATGGCCTATAGCCAGGAAGAGATCGCGCCGGAGCGGGTCTATGCCGTGCTGGGCACCGCGCCCGAGGCGGCCATGGGCGCGCTGGTGGAGGCAATGGCTGCTCAAGACCTGGCGGCGGGGCTGCGCGCGCTGAACGAGGCGCTGGATCGCGGCGCGGAGCCCCGGCAGTTGGCCGGGGACCTGCTGGAGTATCTGCGCGGGGTGCTGCTGCTCAAGGCGGGCGGCGAGGCGGGGCTATTGAACGCGACCACGGAAACGCTGGCGCGGATGCGAGATCTCGCGCAGCGCTTGTCCATCGCACGGCTATTGGCGGCGATTCGGGCTTTCAATCAGGCGGCGCTGGATCTCAAGGGGGGGATGCACCCTCGCTTGCCGTTGGAGATCGCCCTGGTGGGATTGGCGCTGGGCGACCAGGCGGGGACGGAGCCGCTGGCGCAAGTCGGCGTTGCGTCACAACCCGAGACGGCGAGCTCCCATGCCGCTGTGGCGCGCCCGAGGGCGGAGGCGCCAGCCCACACGCGCCGGGCCCCGGAGGTCGCGGCCCCGCCGGTGGAGCGCGCGCAGAAGGCGGCCGAGACGCCCAGAGCGGCGGACACGCCCAGGGCGGAGGAGCGGCCCGCACCGGTTGCGAAAGAAGCGCCGCCGGAATCGCCCAAAGAAGAGGCTCCGGCGCCGCGCGCCCCGGCCAGCCAGGCGACGTTGAGCCTGGAGTGGTTTCGTGAGAACTGGCGCGAGGTGGTCGCGGCGGTGCGCGCGCGCAACCGGGGGGTGGAGGCGCTGCTCAAGGGCTCCTGCGAGCCGATGGCTTATCATGACGGGGTGCTGACCCTGGGCTTTTACCCAGAGTATCAGAGCTTTCACCGGGACCGGGTCGAGCAGCCCAAGAGCCGCCAGGTGGTGGAAGAGGCGCTGAGCGAGGTGGCGGGAACCAAGGTGGGGCTCAAGTGCGCCAATTTCCAGGGCGAGGCCAATCGCGTGCAACGCGAGACGCAGGCCGCCCGCCAGGAGCGGGAGCAGACGGTGGTCCTGGATCCCCTGGTGGAAGAAGCGGTACAAAAGCATGGGGCGCGCGTGACCAGCGTGCGCCCGGTGGAGGAGTGAGATATGGCAAGCAAGGGTCGTGGTGGCGGACGAGGCATGGGGGGGATGAACAACCCCATGCTCCATCAGTTGCAGCAATTGCAGAACCAATTGGCCAAGGCGCAGGAAGACCTGGGGAGCGAAATGGTGACGGCTACCGTGGGCGGGGGAACGGTCACGGTGGTGATGAACGGGCACCAGGAGCTGCAGAGCATCAAAATCGCGCCGGAAGTGGTCGATCCGAATGATGTGGAGATGCTCCAGGACCTGATCATGGCCGCGGTGAAAGAGGCGGCCGACAAGTCCAAGGCGATGGCCGAGGCCAAGATGGGCGGCCTGACCGGCGGGCTGAGCATCCCGGGGCTGATGTAATGCGCGCGATTCCCGAGCCTGTCTCGCGGCTCATCGACGAGTTCAGTCGCTTGCCGGGCGTTGGCCCCAAGACGGCCTCTCGGCTGACCTTTTACCTGTTGCGCGCCCCGGAGGAGCAGCCTCTGGCCCTGGCGGACGCGATCCGGCAGCTGCGGGAGCGCATCGTGCTCTGCTCCACCTGCTACAACATCACGGTGGAGGATCCCTGCTCGATCTGCGCCAACCAGGCGCGCGATCGGAGCACGGTCTGCGTGGTGGAGGAGCCGCTGGACGTGCTGGCCATCGAGCGGACCGGCGAGTATCACGGGCTGTATCATGTGCTGCATGGGGCGATCTCGCCGATGGAAGGCGTGGGCCCCGACGAGCTGCGCGTCCGCCAGCTCATGGAGCGGCTCAAGCTGGGCGAGATCAAAGAGGTGTTGGTGGCGACCAACCCCAATTTGGAGGGGGAGGCCACGGCCATGTACCTCGCTCGGCAGATCGCGCCGCTGGGGATCCGGGTCACGCGGCTGGCGCGGGGCTTGCCGGTGGGCGGCGACCTGGAGTATGCGGACGCCGTGACCTTGACGCAGGCCCTGGAGGGGCGGCGCGAGATGTAGGTTTCCGCGCCTCGATTTGACAGGCGCGGGGAATCGCGTATAATTCCTCCCCGGCTCGCCAGTTGTGTGCGGCGGTGCCGTTGAGATGGCGACAGGGATAGAGGCGATTTGACAAGCAGAGAGAATCGCGTATAATCCCGACTCGGCCCAGTGAGTGAAGAAAACCTTCACCTTGCTGGGCGGAACCATCAATTTGACAAGCACCTGAAAACGCGTATAATCTGCGACTGGCTGAGGGGTCCGCCGGGGGTGGTTAATCCGGGGGGCGATGGTCGGGGCAAGGCGATTTGACAAGCAAGAGGAATCGCGTATAATCCCAACTCGGCTGGCGAGGCGGTAACGAGCGAGGCTCGGGGCCACCTCGGGGCGCAGGAGCGATTTGACAACAGGGAAAAAGCGAGTATAATTCGAACTCGCTGCCGCAGATGATGCGGCGCCCGCGATACCGGTTCTGATGCGGTCAGGGTGATTTGACAAGGCGAAAGAACCGAGTATAATAGTAAATCGCTCTGGCAATCAGGGTGAGTCAAGAAGCGGGTTTTAACAAGGTCTCATAGCGGTTGACTTGACAAGCGTGCGCGGGTGTGGTATAATAAGAAGCGCATCTCCTTGGGGCTCGGCGACACAGCAGAGCGATGCGGAGATGCTTTTTTAACCCCTCGCGAGGCGGCTTGTCGGAAGCCTTGATGAGAGCACCTTAACAACCGAAGAGTGATAGGAAGATAAAGCGGAGTCCGGAGTTTTAATAGTCAAGGACCATAGCACTGCTATGGACAAACAAACTTGTGGAGAGTTTGATCCTGGCTCAGGATGAACGCTGGCGGCGTGCTTGATACATGCAAGTCGAACGAATCGGCAAATGGTTGAGGGCCTCTTGAGGCGGTGAGCTTGAGAAATCTTGTGAGCCGTGGATGGGGGTTGGATTCCAAGCGCCGGTTAGTGGCGGACGGGTGAGTAACACGTGGGTGACCTACCCCGAAGTGGGGAATAACCGCTCGAAAGAGCAGCTAATTCCGCATGTTATCTATCATTCATTTGGTAGATCAAAGGCCTCGGTCGCTTTGGGATGGGCTTGCGTCCGATTAGCTAGTTGGAGAGGTAACGGCTCACCAAGGCTATGATCGGTAGCTGGTCTGAGAGGATGATCAGCCACACTAGCACTGACACACGGGCTAGACTCCTACGGGAGGCAGCAGTAAGGAATATTGCACAATGGGCGAAAGCCTGATGCAGCAACGCCGCGTGCGCGATGAAGGCCTTCGG
>JAAYEA010000045.1 GCA_012689325.1 Chloroflexota bacterium | reverse complement strand
GGGCTGCTACTGGGACTATCTGCGGCTCTATTTCCCCGCGGGCGCCAGCGACCTGCGCGCCGATGTGGGGGGCGCCCCGCTGGACCTGACCTTCGAGCGGGACAAGATGGCCTTGGGCGCGTTCCTGCTGGTCCCGCCCGGGCAGTCGCGGCAGGTGCGCTTCGCCTACCGCTTGCCGGAAGATGTCACCGCGGCGGGCCCCTACCGCCTGTTGCTGCAAAAGCAGGCGGGGTTGGCCGACGTGCCCTGGCAGGTGACGCTGCGCTCTGGGCGGCGCGCCTGGGCCTTCGCGGGGCGGTTGAACCAGGATGTGGAGCTGGAGCTGGCCAGGGACGCCCGGTTGGCCCCTCTTTGGTGGGCGGTTCCCCTGGGCTTGGTCCTGTTGGGTGCGGGCTGGTGGCTGCGCAGGCCGGATCATCTGGAGAGGGCGAGGTAGCGAGGAGCGCCAAAATGGAAGAAGTGCTCAAGGTGGAAGAGGTGGCCGGGATCCTGAAGGTGAGCAAGGCGACGGTGCAGCGCTGGTGCGCGGCGGGCAAGCTCCCCGCCTTCAAGATCGGCCAGCACTGGCGGATCAGCGGCGCCAAGCTGCGGCATTTCATCGCCGGCGTGCCCGAACCGGAGGTCGAGGAGCTGGCCGTCAGCAAGGTTTCCGGCGCCTCTTGACCGCGCTCGGGGACGATGCCCGAGGTTGCTCCTGCCATCTGGACAGTTTCGCCGGTCCGGCGTATACTGTCGCCGATTTGACGTCAAGCGAGGAAGGTGCAGTCACATGAAGATCCTGGTTACGGGTGGCGCGGGTTTCATCGGCTCTCACGTCGTCGATCGCTTTATCGCCGAGGGCCACGACGTGGTGGTGGTGGATAACCTCTCCACGGGACGGCGCGCCAATCTCAACCCCAAAGCGACTTTTTACGAGATGGATTTGCGGAGCCCCCAGCTCGCCGAGGTCTTTGAGCGCGAGCGCCCCGAGGCGATCGATCACCACGCCGCGCAGGCCGAGGTGCGGCGCTCGGTGGCCGATCCCGTCTTTGATGCCGAGGTGAACATCCTGGGGTCGCTCAACCTGCTGCAGAACGCGGCCAAGTACGGCGTGCGCAAGGCCATCTACATCTCTAGCGGCGGGGCCATCTATGGCGAGCCCGAGTACATGCCCTGCGATGAAAAGCACCCCGTGCGGCCGATGAGCCCCTATGGCGTCACCAAGCACACCGTCGAGCATTACTTGTACCTCTACAAGCAACTGCACGGCCTGGACTATACGGTGTTGCGCTACGCCAACGTCTACGGGCCCCGGCAAGACCCCAACGGCGAGGCGGGCGTGGTGGCGATCTTTGTGGGCCAGATGCTCAACGGCGGCAAGCCGATCATCTATGGCGATGGCCGCCAGGAGCGCGATTTCGTCTACGTGGCCGATTGCGCCCGCGCCAACGCCCTGGCCCTGACCCGCGGCGAGGGGGAGGCCTTTAACATCGGCAGCGGCGTCCCGCTGTCCGTGAACGGGCTCTTTGAGCTGCTCAAGCAGATCACGGGTTACGCCGGGGAGGCTCGCTATGGCTCGGCCAAGGCGGGCGACATCCTGCGCATCTATCTCGATGCCAGCAAGGCCAAGCGCGAGCTGGGCTGGGAGCCCACGGTCAGC
>JAAYEA010000366.1 GCA_012689325.1 Chloroflexota bacterium | reverse complement strand
GCGGGTCCCTTTGTCGCTCCAGTACATCAGCTGACTCAACCAGATGCCAGCCGTGGCGCTCCGCAATGCCTTGGCCAGCATGGGCTTGTACGCAACGGGGCGATCCGCCAATAGCTCTCGGACGAGGCTCTCTGCCCTGGATGCCATATCCCCTCCAACGCGCCGAACAAGGGCGATTCCTAGATGGCTAACTTTGATGACAAGATAGGCGTACTGTGAATATCAATGGCAAGCGCACAAGACTTCGCGGGCCTTGCCGGATTGCCAGACTCTGCTATAATGGGATCAGCCGTGCCTGTTACAAGGAGGCTCTACCGATGATTGAGGTCGAAGGGCGCACGCCCGAGATGGAAGCGCTGGCCGCCTGGTGGGAGGCCCGCCTGGCCCCCAACACGCCTGTGTCCGGCGCGGCGGTGGCGGGACTCGCCGGGATGGAGGCCAGCCGCATCCACACGATCCGCCACAACAATATCGACGTGCCCCGTCTGCCCATCCTCATCCGCATCACCCGCGCCCTGCGCCAACTGCTGGACCAATGCGGCCACCCCCTGGCCCCGTCCACGTCGGTGCCCAAGGCCCTGGCCGTGGCCGGGATCATCTCGGACCAGGACCTGGCGGACGACCACCCGGGCAACTGGCTCCGGCTGGACGACCTGCCGCCCAACGCGCAGGCGGCGCTGATGGCGTTCTACGACTACCTCAAGGCGGCTTCTTCTGGGTAATAGATACTCATTGTGCGATTCGTCGCTGTAGATCTCGGCCAGCCAGCGCTGCCAGCGGACTTCGTCGCCCTTGGGGGTTGTGAATTGCCGGACGTGCATCCAGGCCAGGAGGTTGTCGGCGCCAATCGCCAGATTGCCTCTTCCCCGCCCTTATCGTCAGAGCCCGCGTCGCCCGTCCCGGGCCCGCCGACCTCGCGCCAGTCCTCATCGTCCTCATCGTCCTCATCGTCCTCGTCGTCCTCGTCGTCCCGCGGGGGCGCGTCCTCCAGCTCGATCTTGCCGATGATCGCGTCCAGGATGGCCGCGTCCAGGCGGTCCCAGCGCGACAGCTTTTCGCCCTCGTCGCTGACCGCCACCTCGCCCTCGACCTTGGCCTCCGAGTACCCTTGCCATGGCACGCAGGGGCATAGCAGAAAGCTCGCCACTGCGCCAAGCGCCGAAGTTTGGTTAGCGGCTCCCGTGTCGGCTGCGTGAGCGTCGAGACTTGGCCATCCACAAGAGAATCCAGGCCTCTCGCAACACGGGCCCAGGAGCGGTAGCGGATCCACTTCACCCCGTCGCGATTCACCCTGATATTCCAGAAGAGATCCGCGCCCCGTTGGCGCCAGAGCCGCCGCAGGTTCGAGAAACCAGCCAGGCCATGGTCACGCACGAAGGACTCGAATGCTGGTTCGGCCACACACCCCGTTCCCCGTGCATCCACATGGCGCAAGAGGTGCCAAGCGCGGCACACGGCCTCCATCTTGGCTTGCCCGGCTGCCAGGTAGAGGCCTGGGTGCAGCTTCACCTTCAGGGTCTCGGATAGCTCGGTCGTGATAGGTTACTCGATGTGGTCTTCGTTGGTGCCCGACGGCTCAGTGCCTGTGCCGGACCGCCCCCGATAGCGCATGATCACCCCTCGCTAGAACAGGTTGTCGACCGGCGAGTGGGTCGCGTGCGCCCGTTCAATGTCCTCGCCAGCCAAGGCTAAGTAGCGTTGTAGAATGTCGAGAGAGCTGTGCCCCATGAGCAACTGGAGGCTGTAGAGATCCATCCCGCTGCGAAGACACATGATGGCGAAGGTGCGACGGAACCTATGCGGCGCACAAGGCGTCACGCCGGCTTTCCGCCCCAGGCGCACCAAGGTAGTCTGTAGGCCGTGCAGCGAGAGCGCCCCTCGCTCACGACCCTGAAAGTCATAGGCCATCCATAGCGGATCGCCCGTCGTGGGCGTCTCGTTGCGATACCCAAGCATGCGGTTGATCGCCGCCCTGGCTTTCTGCCCAACGCGCAGCTGCCGCTGCTTCCGACCTTTGCCAAGGACGACTGCAAGACCCGTCTGCATATCGACGGAACCTACGCGCAGGCTGACGAACTCGGCGGCCCGCAGCCCCGTGTCCAGGAGGGTGAGCAAGATCGCCTTGTTGCGTGCCCCCATCACGGTTCGAGGATCGCACAGGGAGAGGAGGGTCTTGATCTCCTCCGGGGGGAAAGGGGCCGGGATACGATTCTCCAGGCGCGGCATGGCCACCTTTCGCATGGGTGACTGGGCCAGGTACTCTTCGGCGACAAGCCAACTACAGAAAGCTTTGATTCCGCGAGCGTGGGCATGAACCGTTGTGTCTTTGAGGCCACGATCTTGGAAGCTTACAAGGTAGGTGCGGATGTGGGTGCTGGTAATGCTGGCGACGTCCGTGACGGAGTGATCCGCGAGCCAAGCTACAAAGCCACCTGTGGTGTACTCGTAGTGCTGCATGGTTTTGTCGGTGCATCGCCTCGCCCGCCTATCAAGGAGAAAGCCTTCATAGGCCGTTGCCAGCGGCGGCGTGCTGGGAACCATGACTGGGGCTGCGCTTGCTCTTGCCTCGACAGGGCGCCGTTCCTGCGGCAAGGGCCCCTGCCTGGCCGTCAGCACCTTGTTGGGGCCCAGTACGGGACTGCCGTCCATCTGGCTCCCCGCACGCCGAGGGTTCGCGAGGTCGGCGGCGTCTGTATGGCTGCGCGGAGACGGCTCTCCGTGACGTTCATGAGCAAGCGAGGCGACGTGCAGCCGGCGGGGGCCGGGGCTTCTGTTCATGATGTCTCCTCCGCGTCGTCTGCGCCGCGGCTCTCTCTGGCTGGGCTATCCAGGAGCGGTGTGCTGATGGGCAGGCAGGCCTCGCGCACCAGATGCCTGATCGTTGAAGAGCGGCTGCGATCATGCATCGCAGCCAGTCGGTCGAGTTTGGCGAGCAACTCCGCAGAGAGGAGCGCTGCCACGAATTGCGTGTATCTGCGTCTCATCAGACCTCCCGAACAAAAAAGGGCCGTTTTGCACGCATGCGTACACAACGGCCCTCAATCCTCGATTGCAGCGACCGGAAATCGGCTGAGCACGCGCCCTTCCGCGAAAGATAGCCTCCGAGCGCTTGCTCGCGACAACCATCCTGCGGCGTCTGGGCTTGGTGCCAAGCCAGATTAAACATGCTTTCTACATTCTAAATGAGATATGGCGAGTTGTCAATAGATGCATGCTGTTTTGTGCTAGTTAAAACCCCACAACACTCGCAGGGTAGGATTGGCCCCCACGCTGACGCGGACTCCTCTCGTAGGATGCCCGTTCTTGACCCCACGGGGGTGCTTTGACACTTTGCACAGCGTATGGCCAAAAGCAGCCCCTAGACCGTGATCCCCTTCGCGATTGCCATCGAATAGGATACGCCACCCTGTCAAGTTCCCCACACCCATTTCGATCAGAGTTTCAGTTCGCCAAGGTGGTCAAGACGGAGGCTCGTCAATGGTGGCAGAGCGATGGAGGTTGGTCAGAGGCGATCTCGTCGTGGGGCGAGTGGCGGCTCGCTCACTACAGCAAACACGTGCACGGGCTTGATCGACTGCGTTATCCGTACGTAGTCAGTAGCGGTTGCCCCCCAGCCGCAAGGTGACGTTGCAGTAGCTGCTTGCGTCCCTCTTTGGCGACTACATGCCGAGGCGTCTGGATTTCGGGGCGACGCGGAGGGGAGCGTCAGCGCCCGGTGCTCGCGGCCCAGGCATCCGCATATAGGCCCGGGCGGTGGGCGCGTGGGACCGCCGGCTCGCACAAGGATCGCGCCTGGGCCATCGTCGCGGAACTGAAAGCACCCATGCCGGGCACCTGGGCAGACCCTGATGGCATTTTGCCACGTGGCAAGACGCCATCGGATCTTACCACGCGCGCAGGACAGGCCCTGCCACAAGGCTGTCATCCTCTTGCTCTAGGTGTTCAGACACGCCTATTGAGGTGGGCAAGCACCATTTTGCCACGTGGCAATTCTCCACCTTGCCAAGGCATAGGGTACAAGCCACCCACCCCTGCATGGCGCACTTCGCACAGCGGCTTCCTGCCAAATGCGCTGGCTCGAAGGGCCTACTGGCAGATGCGCGGGATTCCTGGCCTCTGGGCAGGACAGAAAGCCCCGTCTCGGATGGGTGCTAGAGCAAGTTGTCCACCGGTGAGTGGGCCTTGTGTGCCCGCTCGACGTCCTCGCCGGCAAGCGCCAGGTAGCGCTGCAGGACGGTCAGGTCGCTGTGGCCCATCAGCAAGCGCAGCGAGTGCAGGTCCATGCCGTCGCGCAGGCACCAGAGGGCAAAGGTGCGGCGGAAGCGGTGAGGACCGCATGGCATCACGCCGGCCCGCTTCCCCAGGCGCACCAGCATGGTCTGCAAGCCATGGGTGGACAGGGGCCCCTGCTCCACGCCGCGAATATCGTAACACATCCAGAGAGGATCGCCGTTGGCCACCACCCCACGAAACCCCAGCATGCGCGCGATGGCGCTGCGGGCCTTGCTGCCGACGCGGATGGTGCGCTGTTTACCGCCCTTGCCCATGACCGACGCAAGCCCCGAGCGCATGTTCACGGCTCCCGCGCGCAGGCTGACGAACTCGGCGGCGCGGAGGCCGGTGTCCAGCAGGCATAGGAGGATGGCATAGTTGCGCGCGCCGAGGGCGGTCTTGCGGTCGAATACCTCTAGCAACCTGCTGACCTCAGCGGGCGAGAATGGTGGCGGCACCCGCTTTTCCAGCCTGGGCATGGCCACCCTGCGCATGGGCGATTGAGCCAGATCGCCTTCTTCGACCAGCCAATTGAGCCAGGCCTTGATGCCCCGGGCGTGGGCGTGTTGCGTGGTGTCCTTGAGGCCGCGGTGCTGCAGGCCGACGAGGTAGGCGCGGATGAGGTGAGGGGTGATCTGGGCCACATCGGGGATGCCCTGCTCAGTCAACCACCGGACGAAGTTGCCCACCGTATACTGGTAGTGAATCAGGGTCTTGGGCGTGCAACGCGCCGCTTCTCGATCCAACAGGAAGGCGTCGCAGGCGGCGTCCAGGGGGGATGCCCGAACAACGCGCAGCGTAAGGAGCTCAGCAGCCATATAAGAATGCCTCCAGTCCTTGTACCACAACATGTAGTGGTATAAAGACCGAAGGCATACTACAGGTAGTAGGAGCGGGTGATGGGATTCGAACCCACGACATTCTACTTGGGAAGCAGACGCTCTGCCAGCTGAGCTACACCCGCATGTGGCCCTATTATAGCAGGAAAGCCCGAAATGTCAAACCCGTTGCCCGCGGCCGTATCATCCGGGGGCCGACGGGGTTACACTGCCATACGAATTGAGTGGAGGAACCAGTGGCAATCAAGGTGATCTTGAACCCGGCGGCGGGACGAGGCTATGGCAGCAAGGCGGAGCCGCTCATCCAGGGCTATCTGCAAGAGGCGGGGCTCGATTTCGAGCTGGCCCGCACGCGGGGCCTGTGGGACGCCGCCGAGCTGGCGCAGCGGGCGGCGGAGGACGGCTTTGACCTCGTGGTGGCGGCGGGAGGCGACGGCACCTCCAACGAGGTGGTGAATGGCCTCCTGGCGGCGGGCGAGGGCGCGTCGGCGGCGATGGGCGTGCTGCCGGTGGGCACCGGGAGCGACTTTGCCAACGCCGTGGGGGTTCCTCCCGACCTGCGCGAGGCCTGCCTGCGGCTCAGGGATGGGCAGCGCCGCCTGGTGGATGTGGGCCTGGCGCGGCTGCCGGGTCAGGCGCCCCGCTATTTCGCCAACGCGCTGGGCATCGGCTTCGAGGGGGTGCTGACCGTGGAGGCGCGCAAGTTCAAGCACCTGCGCGGCATGGCGCTCTACCTTCCCGCCGTGCTCAAGACCACCTTTGTCAGCTTTAAGGTGCCCACCGTGACCATCACGGTGGACGGCGAGCGGCTGGAGCTGCCCGCGCTGATGGTGTGCATCGCCAATGGCCCCCGCGAGGGCGGCGGCTTTTTCGTGGCGCCCGGGGCCCAGCCGGATGACGGCCTCTTCGACATCTGCATCGCCCGCAAGGTCTCCAAGCTGGGCATCTTGGGCCTGCTGCCCCACTACATGAAGGGCACCCACGTCGGCCGCGACCCGATCCGTATGTTGCGCACCACCCAGATCGTGGTCTCCTCACCCGACGACCTGGCGGCGCACATGGACGGGGAGCTCTTGTGCGTCGACGGGCACGAGATCGCCTGCCAGATCCTGCCCCAGCGCCTGCCGGTGGTATGCTGACCCAGAGGCGCGCCGCGCCATGACATGGCAACAACCTCCATACAGCCGTAGATGGGCGAGCTCGGAAGAACTGGATTGGTCTTCCCGGC
>JAAYEA010000365.1 GCA_012689325.1 Chloroflexota bacterium | reverse complement strand
GTCTCCACCGGGGCCGTGGCGCCCGGCCAATGGAACAGCACCCTGGGCACCACGCTGGTGCTCAAGGGCGTCTCCCGCGAGCTGCTGCGCGATCCGCTGGGGCGCATCTATTGCCACCGCCACCCGGACGGCCATTGGCTCCCCGGCGGCGCCAGCAACACCGGCGGCGAGTGCCTCGCGCGACATTTCGCCGCCGAGGAGTTCGCCCAGCTCGACGCGCTGGCGCTGCAGCACTCCCCCACCGACGTGATCATCTACCCCCTGGAAAAGCCCGGGGAGCGGTTCCCCTTCGTGAATCCCGCCGCGCAGGGGTTTCGCCTGGGCGAGCCGTCCAGCAAGGCCGAGCTTTTCGCCGCCTACCTGGAGGGCGTGGGGTATGTGGAGCGGCTGGCCTACGACACGCTGGAGTCGCTGGGCGCCGAGCTGGGGCCGGAGGTCCATGTCGCCGGGGGCGCCACCAAAAGCGCGCCCTGGGTGCAAATCCGCGCCGATATCCTGGGGAAAACGTTGCTGGCGCCCCAAGATAGCGGCGGGGCCATGGGCGCGGCCGTCATCGCCGCGGGCGGGACCCTCTATCGGGGCATCGTCCCGGCGGCGCGCGCCATGGTGCGCCTCGCCGCCGAGGTGCGGCCCCGGCCGGAGTTGGCCGCCGCCTATGACGACCGCTACCAGCGTTTCCGCGCCGCCTGCCGAGCGAGGGGGTATATCGCCTAGATGAGCATCTTTAAGGCCTGCGATGTCCGAGGCCGCGCGGGGACCGAGCTAACCGCCGAGGTGGCCGAGCAACTGGGGCGGGCCATCGGCACGGCCATCGACGGGCGAGAGGTCGTGGTGGGCGGCGATCTGCGCCTCAGCACGGCGGCGCTCAAGGAGGGGCTGGCCCGCGGGCTCGCCTCCGCCGGCTGCCGCGTCCTGGACGTGGGAGTATTGCCGACCCCGGCTTTTTACTTTGCCAAG
This sequence comes from Chloroflexota bacterium, assembly GCA_012689325.1. GTDB lineage: Bacteria > Chloroflexota > Anaerolineae > JAAYEA01 > JAAYEA01 > JAAYEA01. The sequence goes on along the minus strand of JAAYEA010000365.1, from coordinate 3,195 downwards.
GACCGCCTGGGCGTCCAGGCCGGCGTGATGGTCACCGGCTCGCACAATCCCCCTGCCGATAACGGCTTCAAGATCACCCTGGGCGCCTGGCCGATCACCGAGCAAGAGCTGGGCGCGCTGAAAAAGCTGATGGAGGGCGGGCGCTACCGCAGCGGCATGGGCCACGTGGAGCCGCGCGACCTTGTCGCTTCCTACCAGGCAGCCGTGCTTGCGCCTTTCTCGGGCCGGTCGCGGCGCCGCCTCGTGGTTGATGCCGGCAATGGCTGCTATGCGCGCATCGCCCCGCCGGTGCTGCGCGAACTGGGGCACGAGGTGATCGAGCTCTTTTGCGAGCCGGACGGGCGCTTTCCAGGGCGCTCCCCCAACCCGTCCGTCCCCGCCCACCTCACCGCGCTGCAAGAAACGGTCCGCTCGTCCCAGGCTGAGCTGGGCGTGGCTTACGATGGCGATGGCGACCGCGCCGTGTTCGTGGACGAGCGGGGCCGCGTCGTCGAGAGCGACCGCAGCATCGTGCTGTTGGCCCGTCACCTGCTGCGGCAGCGCCCCGGCAAGGTGGTCTATGACCTCAAATGCTCCAGCGTGGTGCCGGAGCAAGTGCGGCGGCTGGGCGGCGAGCCGATCATGGAACGCTCCGGCCACGCCTTTATCAAGACGACGCTGCTGCGGGAAGGGGCGGTGCTGGGCGGCGAGATCAGCGGACACTTTTTCTTCGGCGACATCGGCCGCGATGACGGGCTGGTAGCCACGCTGACGATGCTCGAGGCCCTGGACGAGGCCGGGGCGAGCCTGGCGCGCCTGGTGGATTCCGTGCCGCGCTATCCCATCACCCCCGACATCCGCATCCCCTGTCCCGCGGATTTGGCTCACGAGATCGTGGCCGAGCTGGAGGCCGCCTTCGCTGATGCCCCTGACCTCGCGATCCACCGGCTGGATGGGGTGCGGATCGACTGGCCCGACGGCTGGGCGCTGGCTCGCCCCTCGGTCACCGAGCCGCTGTTGACCCTGCGCTTCGAGGCGCATACCGAAGCGCGCCTGCTAGAGATCCAGCAACAGGTCATTGACCGCTCGGCGGGCTTGCGGGCTCTGGGATGGGAGGCGACCCCGCCGCACGGGTAGGCGAGGGCCTCAGAATTTGCAGTTTCGTGGCAATGGCATATACTCTTTGACCGGCAACGCAGGATGTTTTGCGCGCCTTCTGCCCGGCGCAGTCGGCCCCTAGGCAAACGTTCGAGGCCCGGTTCCGATCGCCAGACGATCTGCGAGGCAACCCCAATAGAGCACAACACCACCAAAATGGTGCAAGGAGAGGCTTGATGACCAGCAATACGACCTTTATGACCTCGCCCCAGTACTTTTACACCTCCGAATCGGTGACCGAGGGCCATCCGGACAAGATGTGCGACCAGGTCTCCGATGCCGTGCTCGACGCCATCATCGCCGACGACCCCGACGCGCGCGTCGCCTGCGAGGTAGCCATGACCACCGGCTTGATCGTGGTGATGGGCGAGATCACCACCAGCACCTATGTGGACATCGCCCAACTCGCCCGCGAGACGGTGCGCGGCATCGGCTACGACCGCGCCAAGTACGGGTTCGATTGCGATACCTGCGGCGTGATCGTCAGCATCAAGGAGCAATCCGCGGACATTGCGCTGGGCGTGGACAAGGCGCTGGAAGCCAAGACCGGCGAGATGAGCGACGCCGAGATCGACGCCATCGGCGCGGGCGATCAGGGCATGATGATCGGCTTTGCCTGCAATGAGACCCTCGAGTATATGCCCCTGAGCATCGTGCTGGCCCAGCGGCTGTGCAAGCGACTCTCCACGGTGCGCAAGAACGGCGCGCTCCCCTATCTGCGCCCGGACGGCAAGAGCCAGGTCACGGTGGAATACGCCTATGGCAAGCCCAAGCGGGTCGACGCCATCGTGGTGAGCACGCAGCACGCTCCCGAGATCTCCCAGGCACAGATTCGCCAGGATGTAATCGACCAGGTGATCCATGCGGTGGTCCCGGCCAATATGCTTGATGAGAAAACGAAAATCTTTGTGAACCCCACCGGTCGCTTCGTCACCGGCGGCCCCCTGGGCGATTCCGGGCTGACGGGGCGCAAGATCATCGTGGACACCTATGGCGGCGTGGCCCGCCACGGCGGCGGCGCTTTCTCCGGCAAGGACCCCACCAAGGTGGACCGTTCCGCCGCGTACATGGCGCGCTATATCGCCAAGAATCTGGTGGCGGCAGGGCTGGCCGAGCGGCTGGAGCTGCAGGTGTCCTACGGCATCGGCATCGCCCATCCGCTATCGCTGGCGGTGGAGACCTTCGGCACCGGCGTCATTCCGGATGCCAAGATCGTGGAGCTGATCAGGGAGATGTTCGACCTGCGGCCGGCGGCCATCATCCGCGACCTGCGGCTGCGCCGTCCGATCTTTCAGGCCACGGCGGCTTATGGGCATTTTGGCCGCACCGATATCGACGCGCCGTGGGAGGCCATCGACAAGGCCGAGGCGCTGCGCGAGGCCGCCGGCTTGGACTGAAGCCCCTGGCGCGAGTGGTGATTCACACCCCCAGTACGTGCTACTGGGGGTGTTTTCTTGCCTTAGCCTTGACGCCGCTGGCGATTCGCCATATACTGGACGCAGGTCGGATATCAGCGGGGGGAGGCACTTTGGACCGACGGCTGGGCAGATCGATCTGGCGGTGGCTCATCCCAGGGCTGCGGGTGAAGCGTTGGCTGGGCCTGCTCCTGGCCGGGCTGTTTCTCTTGAGCCTGGGCGCGAGCTTTATCTATCTGCAAGTCTACCGCGCCGTGGAGCTGCCCCAGGCCGTCTCACCGGTGGGCTACATCGTCACCCTGCAGTTCATCCCGCACATCTGGCGCGGGGTGATCTTGGGGGTGCTGGGCCTGGGCGTGATCGCCATCGCCGTGTTCCAGTTCAGCCGGTCCATCCTGGATGTGGTGCATTCGCCGGAGCAGGGGTCGCTCATCGACCTGCTCTGCGCCTACCGCCTAGAGTCAGCCGGCCCCAAGGTGGTGGCCGTCGGCGGCGGGACGGGCCTCTCTTCGCTGCTCAACGGCATGAAGGGACGCACCAAGGACCTGACGGCGGTGGTCACCATGGCCGACGACGGCGGCAGCTCGGGCAAGCTTCGCCGCGAGCTGGGCATCCCCCCGCCGGGCGACCTGCGCCATTGCAT
>JAAYEA010000364.1 GCA_012689325.1 Chloroflexota bacterium | reverse complement strand
CCCACGATGGCCTCGAAGCGCAGGTCGCTCTCGCCCCGCTGCTCCAGGAGCGCCGGGAGTTGCTCCACCGCGCCCAGCAGGACGCGCGGCCGCTCCAGCTCGGACATCTGCGCCGCTTGCTGGCGCAGCGCCTCGGCGGCCCGCTCGTCGGCGGCCAGCGCCCACACGCCCCCCTCCGGCACGGTGCGCACCGCCTCCCAGGTGAGCAAGCCGCTTCCCGCGTTCAGGTCCAGCACCAGGTCGTGCCGTTGCAGCGCCAGCGGCTCAAAGACCCGCTCCCGCACCCGGGCCAGTTGCGCGCTGGTTCCGCTGATCACCCGCTGCAGCCAGCGATCCCGGGCGCGCGCCTCCGGCGAGGTGGTGAGCACCTCGGGCGGGGCCAGCGCTTCGCCTTCCAGCATGGCGGCCAACTGCGCCTCCCGCCGCCGCTCCACCGTCACCTTGATGGTCCGCTCGTAGCCCTGCTCCGACGGCTGATAAAAGACGTTGCCCTGCAGGCTCGCGGGCAGGTATTGCTGCGCTACCCAGTGATCCTGGTAAGCGTGAGGATAGAGGTAGCCGGCGCCGTGTCCAAAGCCTTCCTTATCGCGGCTGGCGTCCTTGAGGTGGGTGGGCACCTCCGCCTCCCATTCCTTCTCCACCGCCGCCAGGGCATCGAAGAAGGCCATCACCGAGTTGGACTTGGGCGCGGTGGCCAGGTAGAGCGCCGCCAGCCCCAGGTGAAAGCGCCCTTCCGGCAGCCCCACCCGATCAAAGGCCTCGGCGCAGGCCGTCACCCGGGCGATGGCGCCAGGGTCGGCCAGGCCGACGTCCTCCCCCGCAAAGATGAGCATGCGCCGAAAGATGAAACGCGGGTCCTCGCCGGCGTAGACCATCCGCGCCAGCCAGTACATGGCCGCATCGGGGTCCGAGCCGCGCAGGCTCTTGATAAAGGCCGAGATCGTGTCATAGTGGACGTCGCCCTCTTTGTCATAGAGCACCGCCCGCTGCTGGATCGACTCCTCGGCCACGGCCGTATCCACCACGACGATGCCCTCGGCGTTGGGCGGCGTGGTCTCCACCGCCAGCTCGAGCGCGTTGAGCACGCTGCGGGCATCGCCGTTGGCCACGCCCACCAGGTGATCCAGCGCCTCCGGCCGCAGCTCCACGCGCAGCTTGCCATAGCCCCGCTCTGGATCGGCGAGCGCCTGACGCGCCACCTGCCGCAGGTCGTCGGCGGTGAGCCGCCTGAGTTGAAAGACGCGGCTGCGGCTCACCAGCGGCGGGTTCACGGAAAAGTAGGGGTTCTCCGTCGTCGCGCCGATGAGGATGATGGTGCCGTTCTCCACCCAGGGGAGCAGGGCGTCTTGCTGCGCCTTGTTCCAGCGGTGGACCTCGTCCACAAAGAGCGTGGTGCGCTGGCCGTACATCCCCCGGCGCTCCTTGGCGCTCTTGATCGCCTCGCGAATCTCGGCCACGCCCGCCAGCACGGCGTTGATGGTGATAAAATGGCTCTTGGTGGTGTTGGCGATGACCATGGCCAGGGTGGTCTTGCCGGAGCCCGGCGGGCCGTAAAAGATCAGCGACGAGAGCTGGTCGGCCTGGATGGCGCGACGCAGCAGGCGGCCGGGCCCGACGATGTGCTCCTGGCCCACGTACTCGTCCAGCGTGCGCGGGCGCATGCGCGCCGCCAGCGGCTGCTCCTTTTCGAGTTGTTGCTGCATGCTGTGGTCAAAGATATCCTGGCTCATGGTGGCTTTCGTCGCGAAGGGTTAGTCACCGCGATTATAGCCGCAAGCGGGCCGACCGCAAACTGTGCCGCAGTTGACAAGGTACATCGCTCAACCTATAGTGTGCGTAGGACATTTGGCACGGTCTTGGCGGTATGGGGCAGGCTGACGAGCGCGCTAGCTGATTGGTGTTCCCTGGGGTTGGCAGTCCGATGCCGGCGAAATCCTTGATAGCGAGGGGCGGTCATATCATGAGCAACGTGGCAATCCGCCGGGATCGGTGGGAGGCTCTGGGGGTGGCCGCCATCCTCATCCTGGCGGCCTGGCTGCGACTGGGCTGGCCGGGTGCATATTCCTTCGGCTATGACGAGGCGCGCCTCAGCCTCATGTCGCTCGAGATGGCCCGGCAAGGCCAGGCCGCCCGTTTGGGCATGACCTCCTCCACCGGCATCCCTAACCTCCCCGGCGCGGTCTGGCTCTTGGCCCTCCCCTTCCGGCTCACCAGCGACCCGCTTGGGGTCACGCTGGGCGTGGGGGCGCTGGGGCTGCTGGCCGTCGTGGGCGCGTGGTGGCTGGCGCGGCGCGCCTGGGGCGCCTGGGCCGGGTTGGGGGCCGCGCTGGCCTTTGCCACCGCGCCCTATGCCGTCCTGTATTCTCGCGCCATCTGGGCGCAGGACCTGCTGCCGCCGCTGGCGGTCCTGTGGGCGGTGGCCGCCGTGCTCGGCATCGGGGGGGGCAAGGGCTGGGCGCTGGCGTTGCACGTCTTGATCGCGGGTTTCGCCTTCCAGGTGCATTATGCCGGCATCACCCTGTTGCCGGCCACCGCCTGGCTGGTCCTGCGCTTTCGCCTCTGGCGCCGCTGGCCCAGCCTCCTCATTGGCGGGGCGCTGGCCGCGCTCTGCGCCTGGCCCTACGTGCGCACGATCCTCTGCTGCGCGCCGCCGGTGCGCGCCGCCTGGGAGACGTTCCTACATCAGCCGTCGCAAACCGATCTCACCGCCTGGCGGCAACTGGGCGAGATGGCCATCGGCGCCAACTGGACCTGGCTGCCGCTTGGGCCAGCGTGGCGCTGGCCGCCGGTCGCCGCGGGAGCCATGGGCGCGGCCAGCGTCATCATGGGCGCGCTGGCGCTGCTCAGCCTGGCGACGCTGCTCGTTGCCATCTGGCGCGATCGCCGAACAGAGGCCGACGCGCGGGTCGTGCTGACGGCGCTGCTGCCGGTCTGGGCGCTGGCCGGGCCGCTGGCCTTCACCCGCCACAGCTCGCCCGCGTATCATCAGTACCAGTTGGCCGCCCTCCCCGCCGTGTTCATCGCACTGGGCGTCCTCTTCGCCCGTCCAATGCGTGGCTGGCGCGCGGCCCTCGCCGCTCTTCTGGTGGCCGCCGCCCTCATCCAGGCGGCGCCGGTGGCGCAGGCCTTGAGCGCGGTTGCGGCCAGGCTCTCGCCCGGCGGATGGGGCACGCCGCTGGGCTATCCGCGGGCGGCGGCGCAGGCGCTGCAGGATGGCGGGCGGGTCATCGCGCACGGCTATAGCGACCAGGCTGAGGTGGATGCCGATGCGGCGGGCTTCCGGGTGCTTTTCTGGGGCTACCCCGCGCAGGTGGTGGATGGGCGCGCGGCGTTGCTGCTCCCTGCCGCGGACCCTGCCCAGCCGCCGCACCT
>JAAYEA010000363.1 GCA_012689325.1 Chloroflexota bacterium | reverse complement strand
TAGCTGGCCCAGGTGAGCACCGTCGCCGGGATGACCCCGGCCAGCATCTTGCCGGTCAGCAGCTCGATCACCGAGATAGGGGTGGCCAGCAGCGGCTCCAGGGTGCGCTGCTGCTTTTCGCCGATGATGGAATAGACCGCCACGAACATGGGGATCATCAGCGGCAGGAGCAGGTAATAGAGCAGGAACTGGTTCACCAGCAGGACGATCATGATGGTGAAGGGGTCCATGCCGGCGAACTCGGGCAACAGCATCAGTTGGTCGATATTCATCTCGGAGGCGTCGTCCATGGCCGCAGCCGGGTTGCTGGCGGCGGTGCGCTGCATGAAATAGACCGTGCCGATGGTCATGCCGACGAATAGGAGGGGCAAGAGCAGCGAGGTCCAGAGGATCATCTTGTCCCGCGAGACCTCGCGCCACTCTTTGCGGACGATCAGCCAAATCTTGTTCATTGAGCCTCCTTGATCAGGCTCAGGTACGTCTCTTCCAGCGAATGGGTTTGCTCCGTCACTTGCTGAATCTCGCCGCCCAGCTCGACCAAGCGGCGGACGATGAGAGGCGTGGCGGCGTCGGGGTCGTCCAGCGAGATGTAGAGCTGGCTATCCGCCTGCTCCACGCCGTGCACGGAAGGCAACGCCCGCACCGCGTCAACCATCTCGGGGGTCACCTGGCGCAGGCGCACTTGCGCCCGGCGGCCAAAGATGCGACGGCGGAGGTTCGAGGGCGTATCCACGGCGATGAGGCGGGTCTTGAGCACGGCGATGCGGTCGCAGAGCCGCTCGGCCTCGTCCAGGTTGTGGGTGCAGAGCAGGATCGTGCGTCCCTCGACCTTGAGCTCCTCGACGAAATCGCGCACGGTCTTGGCGGCCTCGGGGTCCAGCGCCGCCGTCGGCTCGTCGAGATACAGCACCTGCGGCTCGTGGATCAGGGCGCGGGCGATGGCCAGCTTTTGCTTCATGCCCTTGGAAAAGCCCACCACCGGTTCCCGGTGCCGCCCCCAGAGCCCCAGCATGTCCAGGTAGCGCTTCACCTGCCGTTCCACGTCCTGCACCTCGTAGAGGTTGGCGTAGAAAGCCAGGTTGGTATAGGCGTCCAGCTTTTCGTACAGCCCCGGCGACTCGGTGAGCAGGCCCACGATGCGGCGAATCTGGCGGTCGTCCTGCCCAACGGCCTGGCCGCCGACGTGGGCCTCGCCGCTGGAGGGCGCGATCAGGCAGCTCAACATGCGCACGGTGGTCGTTTTGCCGGCGCCGTTGGGCCCCAATAGCCCGAAAATCTCGCCGCGCTGGATCTCCAGGTTCAGATGATCCACGGCAACGATCTCGCTGCCACGACGGGGGCTGAATTGGCGGGTCAAGCCCTTGGTTACGATCATATGCTCGCTTCCATTCTCTAGCGCCGCTGGTTATCCAGGCCCAGCAGCTTGTCCAGGATCGGCAGCTCGGCCTTGGCCGTGAGGTCGATGGTCAGGGGCGCGATGGAGACCACGCGGTCCACCAACATGGTCGCGACGTCCGAATCCGGCTCCAGCGCGTCGCGATCCACCCGCACCTCGTAGCCCAGCGTCCCGATGACGAGGCCATTGGCGGGGGCGGGGCGGGTGGGCCAAAAGTAGCGCTGGCGGGAGACGCGCGTCAGCCGTGCGGGCGTGTCCTCCGTCGCGTCGCTGGGCACGTCGACCTTGAGGATATCGACGCCCGGCGGCAGGGAACCGGCCAGGACTTGCCTGGCCAGGCGGCGAACCCACTGGGCGGCTATCTCAAAGTTGATGTCCAGGCTGTGGGTAAAGTGATAGCTGGTGTCCGTCTCCAGCGAGACCGCCAGGCCGGGCACACCGGCGCAAGCCGCCTCCAGCGCCGCGCCAACGGTGCCCGAGCTGGTCACGCCCGAGCCGACGTTCTCGCCGTAATTGATGCCTGAGATCGCTAGGTCCGGCAGGCGCGGCAGCAGGGCGGTCAGGGCATAGAGCACGGCCCCGGCCGGGGAGGTATCCAGGGAATAGGCCTTCACGCGCGCGCCGGCGATGTCGAGCTGCGCCTCGTGGGCGACGCCGTCGCTATCCGGCAGGCTGCGGCCCATGCCCGACTGCTGCCGGCGCGGGGCGACGACCCAGATCTCGCCCAGGTCATGCACCGCTTGCACCGCGGCATGCAGCCCGGGCGAGGCGATGCCGTCATCGTTGGTGATGAGGATGAGGGGGGATGCTTTCATCTGTTGCGAACTCCTATGCTTGATTCCAGCGGATGTTATATCGCTAAATGGGTTTTCCGTCAAGCGCCTGGTCGCGCAGTGGCGGGCGAGCTTCTTTGCGGCCCTGTCCGCTGGCGGTATAATGACGCGCAGTCGACCTCAGCAGGTGTGAAATGCCCATTATCCAAGCGATGGACCTGACCAAGCACTATCGCGTGCACCAGCGCGAGGCCGGGCTGGGGGCTGCGGTGCGCAGCCTCTGGCGGCGCACCTACAAGACGGTGGATGCGGTGAACGCCGTCAGCTTTGCCCTGGAGCCGGGGGAGATCGTCGGCTTCCTGGGGCCCAATGGCGCGGGCAAGACCACCACCCTCAAGATGCTCTCTGGGCTGCTCTACCCCACCTCCGGCAGCGCGGCGGTGCTGGGCCATACCCCTTGGCAGCGCCAGGAGAGCTATCTGCGACAGATCTCGCTGGTGATGGGGCAGAAAAGCCAGCTCTGGTTCGACGTCCCGGCCATGGATTCGTACCTGATCCAGAAAGAGATCTATGAGATTGACGACGCCACCTTTCGGGAGCGGCTGGGGCTGCTCAGCGAGCTGCTGGAGCTGGACGGCCTGCTCAAGGTGCAGGTGCGCCAGCTATCGTTGGGCGAGCGGATGAAGTGCGAGCTGGCGGGTTCGC
>JAAYEA010000362.1 GCA_012689325.1 Chloroflexota bacterium | reverse complement strand
TTGAGCTGCGTGATGGCCGGCGCGCGCAAGGGCGATGTCTGGGTGACGCTGCAGGCGCACCCCAACGTCATTGCCGTCGCCGTCCTGTTGGAGCTGGCCGCGGTGATCATCACCGAGGGGGCGCAGCCGGACCCGGAGACGCTGAAAAAGGCCGAGGCTGAGGACGTGCCGGTGCTGACCACCACCGACAACACCTATGTGGTGGTGACCAAGCTGGCGGCGCTGGGGGTACTGGGGGCGAGCAGCTAAAGTATGCCAAGATAAAGCCCGCCAGCGGTTCCCTCTGAGAACGCACAGGTGCGACCCGGAATGTGGCAAGTGGGCGTCCAGGAGGCATGTAGTGGCGACTTTAGCCGCTCCTGGCCCCGCCCGGAACGACTAAAGTCGTGACTACATAGGAGCGTTCCTGTCTGGCGGGTAGATTTCACCTTGACATTGGTCTAGTCACGAAACGTGGACATTCACCAACCTATCGAGGGAGGTTATTCGAGCGTGATCGAAGAGACGTTGGATTTTGCGCCGTTGGACGAGTTGCTCGACCGGGCCAAGGCCGAAAAGATGGGCCTGATCCCCGTGTTGCAGCAGACCCAAGAGATCTATGGCTACTTGCCCGCTGAGGTGCTCCAGCGGATCGCCAAGCGGCTCTCGCTGTCTCCCAGCCAGGTGCTCGGCGTGGCAAGCTTTTACGCCCAGTTCCACCGCCATCCGCGCGGGCGCCACATCATCCAGCAATGCGACGGCACCGCTTGCCACGTGCGCGGCGCCAAGAATATCATCACGGCGGTGCAGGACCAGTTGGGCATCGCGGCTGGGCATACGACGCCGGACATGAAGGTGACCTACGAGGTGGTCTATTGCCTGGGCTCCTGCGCCCTGGCGCCGGTGGCCATCATCGATGGGAACGTGGTGGGCCGCCTGTCCGATGCCCGGATGACCGAATTGGTGAACGAGCTGCCCTAGTGCGCGAGCTGGCGCTGCATCTGCTGGACGTGGCGCAGAACGCGCTGGAGGCGGGGGCCACCCGCCTGGCCATCGAGATCGAGGAGGATCTCGCCGCCGACCGGCTGACCATCTCGGTGGTGGACAATGGCCGGGGGATGGACGCCGAGCTGCTAGCCAAAGTGCGCGACCCGTTCACCACCACCCGCACGACGCGGCGGGTGGGGCTGGGGATCCCCCTCCTGACGGCGGCCGCGGAGCGCTGCAACGGGAAGGTCGAGATCGCTTCCCAGCCGGGGCAGGGGACCGCCGTGATGGCGACCTTTCAACATAGCCATATCGACCGGGCGCCGCTGGGCGACGTCGCCGGCACGCTGGTGACGGCGATCCTGGCCAAGCCGGAGCTGGAGCTGACCTATCGCCACCGCGTGGGCGAGCGCGAGTTCGTTTTTAGCGCCGCCGAGTTGCGCGAACAGTTGGGCGACGTGCCGCTGAATCTGGGCCCGGTGATCCAGTGGGTCCGCGAGTACCTGAGCGAAAACATTGCGGCGTTGTACGAGACGGACGAGACAAACGCAAGTCCAACGTCGAATGTCGAAAGTCAGGATGAGTAGCTTGTTGACGTCAGGTGAGCTTTTCGACTTGCCTCCGGCTTGACTTTCGACTTTTGACTGTTGACTTGCGACTCTATAAAGGAGCCCGATATGCCTAAAGTCAAATCGCTTGAAGACCTGAACAAGCTGCGCCAACAGGCCCAGCAGGACCTGAAGGTCCGGGAAAAGGCCGGCACGCAGATCATCATCGGTATGGGCACCTGCGGCATCGCCGCGGGCGCTCGCGAGACGTTGCACGCGATCTTGGACGAGCTGGCCCGGCGGGAGCTCGCCGCCAACGTGACCACGGTGGGCTGCATCGGCATGTGCACCGAGGAGCCGCTGGTGGACATTGTCCAGCCCGGCCAGGACCGCATCACCTACGGCCACCTCACCGCAGACCGGGTGGCGCGGCTGGTGGAGGAGCACCTGGTGAACGGCCGTGTGGTGCGCGAGTGGGTGGTGGGGCAGATTGCCCCGTCTGGGAACTAGACTGCGGCGCAACCTGTCTGCGTCACGGTGTGCAATAATTGAGGAGGTCTTTCGCAATGACGGAACCGCTATACCGTGCCCACGTCCTCTGCTGCCGTGGTACGAGCTGTTCATCCGGTGGCTCCGAGTCCATCGCCCAGGCGCTGCAAAAGCTGGTGCATGAGCGCGGGCTGGAGAGCGAAGTCAAGGTCGTGATCACCGGCTGCCACGGATTTTGCGAGATGGGGCCGATCATGGTCATCTACCCGGACGACACGGTCTATTGCCATGTGTCGCTGGAAGATGTCCCCGAGATCGTGGAAGAGACCCTGGTCAAAGGCCGCGTGGTCCAGCGCTTGCTCTATCGCGATCCGCTGACCCAGACCGCGATCCCCAAGTACCACGAGATCCCCTTCTATGGCAACCAGGAGCGCCGCCTGCTGCGCAACTGCGGCTTTATCAACCCGGAGAACATCGAGGAGTACATCGCTCGCGATGGCTATACCGCCCTGGGCAAGGTCCTCGGCGGCATGACCCCGGAGCAGGTGATCGAGACGATCAAGGCGGCGGGGCTGCGCGGTCGTGGCGGCGCGGGCTTTCCCACCGGCCTCAAGTGGGAGTTCGCCCGCAAGGCCAAGGGCGAGCCCAAGTACATCATTTGCAACGCGGACGAGGGCGACCCCGGCGCCTTCATGGACCGCAGCCTGATCGAGGGCGACCCCCATGCCCTGTTGGAGGGCATGCTCATCGCCGGGTACGCCATCGGCGCCAAGGAAGGCTACATCTATTGCCGCGCCGAGTACCCCCTGGCGATCCATCGGCTCAAGATCGCGATTCAGCAGGCCCATGAGTACGGCTTCCTGGGCGAAGGGATCATGGGCACTGATTATCATTTCGAGCTCTACATCAAGGAAGGCGCGGGCGCATTCGTCTGCGGCGAAGAGACGGCGCTGATCGAGTCCATCCAGGGGAACCGCGGCGAGCCGCGCAACCGGCCGCCGTACCCCGCGGTCTCGGGCTTGTGGTACAAGCCCACCAACAACAACAACGTCAAGAGCTATTGCAGCGCGCCCATGATCATCCGCAACGGGCCCGAGTGGTTCGCTTCCGTGGGCACCGCCAAGAGCAAGGGCACGGCCATCTTTGCCCTCACCGGCAAGATCAACAACACCGGCCTGATCGAGGTGCCCATGGGCGTCACCCTGGGCGAGATCATCTATGATATCGGCGGCGGCATCACCAAGGACCGGCCCTTCAAGGCCGTGCAGACCGGCGGCCCGCTGGGCGGCTGCTTGCCCGCCAGCCAGCTCAACACGCCGGTGGACTATGACTCGCTGACCGAGGCCGGCGCCACCATGGGCTCCGGCGGCATGATCGTGGTGGACGACACCACCTGCATGGTCGAGTTCAGCAAGTTCTTCCTGACCTTCGCCGTGGCCGAGTCCTGCGGCCAGTGCGTGCCCTGCCGCGTGGGCGGCCAGCGCATGCTGGAGACGCTGACCCGCGTCAGCCAGGGCACGGGCACCCTGGAGGACCTGGAAGAGATCCGCTACCTGGCCCGCAACATGAACCAGGCATCCATCTGCGCCCTGGGCCAGCTCACCCCCAGCCCCACCATCGCCTCGTTGCGCTACTTTGAGGACGAGTTCATGGCCCACATCGTGGACAAGCGCTGTCCCGCGGGCGTCTGCGAGGACCTGGTCCCCGCGGCCTGCCGCAACGCCTGCCCCGCCGAGGTGAATGTGCCGGTCTATATCCGCAAGATCATGGAGGGCGACCTGGACGGCGCGGTGGCGATCCATCGCCAGGCTAACCCCTTCCTCTCGGTCTGCGGCCGCGTCTGCCCCGCTTTCTGCGAGACGCGCTGCCGCCGCGGCGAGCTGGACGAGTCCGTGGCCATCCGCCAGCTCAAGCGCTACATGATCGACAACCTGGGCGACCGGACCTACCAGGTCCAGCGGCATCCCGATAACGGCAAAAAGGTCGCCGTGATCGGCGGCGGGCCCGCCGGGCTGACGGCGGCGCTGCGCCTGGGCCTGCTGGGCTACCAGGTGACCATTTTCGAGGCGCTGCCGGTGCTGGGCGGCATGATGGCCGTGGGCATCCCCGACTATCGCCTGCCGCGCGAGCAACTGAACGCCGAGATCGACGATATCCTGCAGGCCGGCAACGTCCAGGTCCGCACCAACACCCGCGTGGGTCAGGATGTGACCATGGACCAGTTGCGCGCCGAGTATGACGCGGTGTACGTGGCCGTGGGCGCGCACAAGAGCCTGCGGCTGGGCGTCCCCGGCGAAGAGCTGCAGGGTGTGATGCACGGCACCGATTTCCTGCGCGACGTGAACCTGGGCGCGGACATGAGCGCGGTGCAGGGCAAGCGCGTGGCCATCGTCGGCGGCGGCAACGTCGCCATCGACGTGGCGCGCACGGCGGTGCGCCTGGGCGCCTCCGAGGTCCACATCGTCTATCGCCGCCGCCGCGAGGACATGCCCGCCTACGCCGAAGAGATCGAGCAGGCGGACGAGGAAGGCGTCAAGATGCACTTCTTGCTCTCGCCCATCTCGGTGGCGGGGCAAAATGGCCACGTTGTCGGCCTGAACTGCCAGCGGCAAAAGCTGGAGGAAGAGCTGCCCGACGGGAAAAAGCGCCCGGTCTTTGACAACACGGGCCGCAAGCGCCCGTTCCCCATCGAGGGCGCCGAGTTCATGCTGCCGGTGGACCTGGTCATCCCGGCCATCGGCCAGACCAGCGACCCGGGCTGCCTGGGCGGCTCCTGCAAGGTGGAGACCACCCGCCGCGGCACCATCGTGGCCGATGATCACACCTTTGTGACGGCCGAGCCGGGCGTCTTTGCCGGCGGCGACGCCGTGTTGGGCCCCGCCAGCATCGTGGAAGCGGTGAACACCGCCAATCTGGCCGCCGCCGCCATCGACCGCTACCTGCGCGGCGAGCCGCTGCGGACGCCCGCCACGGTGTTGGATCGCCCCGTGGGCCAGGCCAAGCCCGACATGAGCGAGGAAGACGGCAGTCGGCCGCGGCAGCATCCCGCCTACGCCCCCGCCGAAAGCCGTATCTATACTTTTGATGAAGTGGAGCGGGCCTTTGATCGTGAGACGGCCATCCTGGAGTGCCGACGCTGCCTGGCCTGCGACCTGGAGAAGAAATCATGACCGGGAAACTCCTGATCAAGCTGGTCCCGCAGAAGGAGGGAGGAAGCTTTCATGCCTAAGGTAAACGTTACCATTGACGGCAAGCAGATCCAGGCCGAGGCCGGCTCGAGCGTCCTGGAAGCGGCCCAGGCGGCGGGGGTCGCCATCCCCACGCTCTGCCACCATCCGGCGCTCAAGCCGGAGGGCAACTGCCGCATGTGCCTGGTGGAGGTCGAGCGGCAGCGCAACCTTCAGGCGTCCTGCGTTTTCCCCGTGAGCGAGGGCATGGTGGTGCACACCCACTCGCCCAAGGTCATGGAGGCGCGCAAGTTCGTGCTGGAGCTGCTGCTCTCGGACCACCCGACGGATTGCATGACTTGCGAGGCCACGGGCGATTGCGTGTTGCAGGACTTGGCCTACCAATATGACGCCAAGGTCGGCAAGTACTATGGCGGCGCCAAGCACGACTATGCGATCGACGACACCAACCCGTTCTTTGTGCGAGACTATAACAAGTGCATCCTCTGCCGCCGCTGCGTCCGCGCGTGCGACCAGATCAACGGCGTGGAGGCGCTGGGCGTGGCCGAGCGCGGCTTTTCCTCGCAGATCATCGCCGGGCTGGGCGGCACCATGGAAGAGTCCCGCTGCGAGTTCTGCGGGATGTGCGTGGAGGTCTGCCCCACCGGCGCGCTGATGCCGGTCGGCACGATGAAGCAGGGGCGCTACTGGGAGTTCAAGCACACCACCACCGTCTGCCCCTATTGCGGCGTCGGCTGCAACCTCGACGTCCTCTCCAAGGGCGACAAGATCATCCGCACCCGCTCCGCCTGGGACAAGGCGCCCAACTATGGCTGGACCTGCGTCAAGGGCCGCTTTGGGCTGGACTTTGTGAACAACCCCAACCGCTTCACCACCCCGCTGATCAAGCGGGACGGCCAGTTCGTCGAGGCGAGTTGGGATGAGGCGCTGGACCTGGTGGCCGACAAGCTCTCGGCCATCGCCCTGGAGCATGGGCCGGATGCGGTGGGCTTTTTGGCCTCGGCCAAGTGCACCAACGAAGAGAACTATTTGATGATGAAGCTGGCGCGGGGGGTGGTGGGAACCAACAATGTCGACCACTGCGCCCGTCTCTGACACAGCGTCACCGTGACCGGTCTGGTCACTTCCTTCGGCAGCGGCGCGATGACCAACAGCATCGCGGACATTGCCAATGACGCCCAGTCCTACTTTATCATCGGGTCCAACACCACCGAGCAGCATCCCGTCATCGGTATGAAGATCCGCCAGGCGGTGAAGCAGCGCGGGGCCAAGCTGGTGGTGGCCGACCCCCGGAACATCCCGATCTCGGAATTCGCGACGCTGCACCTGCGGCAAAAGCCGGGCTCGGATATCGCCCTGATCAACGGGATCATGAATGTGCTGATCGCGGAGAACCTGTACGACGCCGAGTTTGTCGCCAGCCGCACCGAGAATTTCGACGAGCTGAAGGACAAGGTGGCGGCGTATACGCCCGAGGCGGCGGCCGAGATCACCGGCGTGCCCGCCGACGATATCCGCGAGGCGGCCCGCATCCTGTCCTCCAACCGCCCCGGCGCGCTGCTCTACGCCATGGGCATCACCCAGCACACCACGGGCCACCAGAATGTGATGTCCTGCGCCAACCTGCAAATGCTCCTGGGCAACATGGGCGTCCCCGGCGGCGGCGTGAACCCGCTCCGCGGCCAGAACAACGTGCAGGGCGCCTGCGACATGGGCTGCCTGCCCAACTATTACACCGCCTACCAGCGCGTGGCCGACGAGGCCGCGCAGGCCAAATTCAAGGCCGCCTGGGGCAAGGTCGGCTCGCTGCAAAACGGCCTCACCGTCACCGAGATGCTCCCCGCGGCGGAGCACGGCAAGCTGCGCGCCTTGTTCGTGATGGGCGAGAACCCCATGATGTCCGACCCAGACACGAACCACGTGCGCAAGTGCCTGGAGAGCCTGGACTTTATGGTGGTGCAAGAGATCCTGCCCAACGAGACCACGCCCCTGGCCGACGTCATCCTGCCGGGCGTGAGCTTTGCGGAGAAGGAAGGGACCTTTACCAACAGCGAGCGGCGCGTCCAGCGCGTGCGCCAGGTGATCCCGCCGCAGGGCGGCGCCCAGCCCGACTACTGGATCCTGACCGAGCTGGGCAAGCGCCTGCGCGCCCGGCTGGGACTGGATGATGCGGCGGCCCCGTATGCCGCGTGGAACTATACCGCGCCGGAGCAGGTCATGGACGAGATGCGGGCCCTGACGCCCTCCTATGCCGGCATGGCGTACCCGCGGATCGAGGAGAAGGGCTTGCAGTGGCCCTGCCCGACGCTGGAGCACCCCGGCACGCCGATCCTGCACGCGGGCAAGTTCGCCCGCGGGCTGGGGCACTTTATGGCGCTGGATTGGCAGCCGCCCTTTGAGCAGCCCGACGAAGAGTATCCCTTCGTCCTGACCACTGGCCGCGTGCTGTACCACTGGCACGGCGGGACCATGTCGCGGCACTCGGAGGGGCTCTTGGGCATCTACCCGAAGGGCAAGGTGGAGCTCAGCCACGCCGACGCCAAGCGGCTGGGCATCGCCAGCGGCGACCTGGTGGAGGTCAGCTCGCGCCGCGGCCAGGTGGTCGCCGAGGCCGAGGTGACGGACAAGAACGAGGCCGGGCTCATCTTTATGACCTTCCACTTCCCGGATGCGGCGGCCAACCTGCTCACCGTCCGCGCGCTGGACCCGGTGGGCAAGATCCCCGAGTACAAAGTGGCTGCGGTAAAAATCCGGCGCATCGAGCAACCCGTGCCGGTGGCTTAGGGTTATATAGGCAGGTTCGGAACAGGTCACCCATCAAACAAGGAGGAAAGGTAAAATGGCGTTCAAGTCCCCCAAAGAGATCGTGCAGACGGCTATCACGGCCGGCTGCGCCAAGGCGTCGCTTAGCACCGAAAAGATGCTGGTGATGGGCTTCCTGGCTGGGGCCTACATCGCCCTGGGCGGGTTGCTGGCCATCATCGTGGGCCGCGCGGTGAACACCGAGACGCTGGGCGCGGGCGTCGGCAAGCTGCTCTTCGGCGGCGTCTTCCCGGTGGGCCTGATGCTGGTGATCATCGCCGGCGCCGAGCTCTTCACCGGCAATACCGCCGTGATCCCGCCCGGCTGCCTGGTCGGCAAGGCCAAATGGACCGGCCTGCTCAAGAACTGGGGCCTGGTGTACGTCGGCAACTTTATCGGCTCCCTCTTTGTCGCCTACTTTTTGGGCAAGGCCACTGGCCTGGTCGCCACCGATCCCTGGCTGACCGCCACCAAAAGCATCGCCGAGGGCAAGGTTGCGCTGGAGTGGGGCGCCGCTTTCTGGCGGGGCGTGGGCTGCAACTGGCTCGTCTGCCTGGCCGTCTGGCTGGCGCTGGGCTCGGATGACATCGGCGGCAAGATCCTGGCCATCTGGTTCCCCATCAT
This sequence comes from Chloroflexota bacterium, assembly GCA_012689325.1. Taxonomy (GTDB): domain Bacteria; phylum Chloroflexota; class Anaerolineae; order JAAYEA01; family JAAYEA01; genus JAAYEA01. Next base: position 114 of record JAAYEA010000362.1, on the reverse strand, counting down.
GGCCTTTGTCGCCATGGGCATGGAGCACAGCATCGCCAACATGTTCTTTATCCCGTTGGGCATGTTCCAGGGCGCCAACGTCACCATCGGGCAGTTCCTCTGGAACAACCTGGT
>JAAYEA010000361.1 GCA_012689325.1 Chloroflexota bacterium | reverse complement strand
GCAGCGCCTCGGGGCTCTCGGTCCGGCGGGCCTGCAACCGCCGGATCAGCTCTTCCTCCGAGCTGGTGGAGACAAAGATGAGCAGCGCATCGGGCACCAGCCGGCGCAACGTCGCCGCGCCCTGCACGTCCAGGCGCATCACCGCATCCTGCCCGCTGGCCAGCGCATCCCGCACCTGTGACTTGGGGACGCCATAATGCTCGCCATAGACCAGAGCATGCTCCAGGAATTCGTCGCGAGACAGCATCTCGGAGAACTCGGCCCGGGAGAGAAAGTGATAGTCGACCCCTGGCACCTCGCCTTGCCGCTGCGCCCGCGAGGTAGCCGTCACCACAAAGTGGAAAGGATAGCCGAGATCCTTCAGGCGCTTGATCACAGAATCCTTGCCTGCCCCGGAATAACCCGAGATGACGATCAGCAGGGGGGGAGATGCGGGCAGGGCGGCCTGAATCTTGTCCATGGATATCCTTTGGCGGCAGTTGGTATGGGATCGCTTTTCGGCTATAATCTGGGCCAGACTCGATGACGTGGAGGGTTGAGCGGTGCCGATCTATGAGTATTACTGCCACGATTGCCGTCGGCGAGTCAGCGTCCTCTTTCGCTCATTCGCCGAAGCCGAGACACAGAACCCGCGTTGCCCCCGCTGCGATGGCTCGCGACTGACGCGCCGTGTCTCGCGGGTGGCCATGCTTCGCTCCGAAGAGAGCCGCCTGGACGATCTCGCCGATCCCAGCGGCATGGCGGGATTGGACGAAGAGGATCCCAAGAGCGTTGGGCGCTGGATGCGCCGCATGGGCAGCGAGCTGGGCGAGGACCTCGGCGACGACTTTGGCGAGGTCGTGGACCGCCTGGAGGCGGGCGAGAGTCCCGAAGACATCGAAGCAGCCCTGCCCGACCTGGGCGAAGGCCCCGGTCCCCTGGAGCCCTAGCCCCGATTCAGATCTATAGCCGGCGCAGCTCGAGCGTGAAGCCAGAGCTGCGCCGGCTTTTTTCGCGCCCCTCTAGAAGCGCCAGAATTGCTCCACGTTGAGGATAAACACCGTCGCGCCGCCGACCTGCACCTCGACCGGATTGGGCATGTATAGCTCGCCTGGCTCCATCACCGGCGGCAACGGGTTCACAAACTGGGTGCGCGTGTGGCAATTGGCCTTCATGATGGCCAGCACATCCGGCACGGTCTCTTCCTCGGTCCCGATGATGATGGTCGCGTTCCCTTCGCGCAGGAAGCCTCCCGTCGTGCTGATCTTGGTGGAGCGATACCCCTTCTCCATCAAGGCGCTGGTCAGGCTATCGGCGTCATCACTGTGGACAATGCTGATAAGCAGTTTCATGCGGTGGTCCTCCTTTGGTATTGGGTCTAGAAAGCGCGACTCGGGTTTAGCACAACCTCGACGCGCCGCCGGATCGCCCTCTGCACCTCTTCGATAGGCAACGAGGCATCGATCACGACCCAACGGCTGGGCTCCGCCGCGGCCATCTCGAGATAACCCTGGCGGACACGCTGATGAAACGCCAACTCTTTACGATCCATCCGGTTCAACTCGGATTCCCCGGCCTGGAAAGCCCGCAACTTGCGCTGCAAGCCGGCCTCCACCGCGATGTCCAGGTAGAGCGTCAGGTCCGGCGCCAACCCGCCGGTGGCAAAGCGCGTGATCTGTCGCAGCGCCTCCCGGTCCAGGCCGTGCCCATAACCCTGGTAGGCCATGGTCGAGTCCGCGTAGCGATCGCAGAGCACGACCTGCCCGCGCGCCAAAGCCGGACGGATCACCTCGCCCACGATTTGGGCGCGGGAAGCAGAGTATAGCAGGATTTCCGTATTCGGCAACATGGCCGTATTGCGCACATCATGCAACACGGCGCGAATCTGGTCGCCGATGCCCGTCCCGCCTGGCTCGCGCGTGATCAGGACGTCGCGGCCCCGCTCGCTCAGATACTCGCCCAGAGCTCGTATCTGCGTGGTCTTGCCGCTGCCTTCCGGCCCTTCAAACGTGATGAACATCCCGCTCTCCGGACTCACGAGGCCACCCTGGGATCCTGATAGATCTGCACGTGGCGATAAGGATCCTTGCCCGCGCTGCGCGAGAGCAAGTTGCTCTGGCGCGCCAACTCGTGCTGTTTGCGGCGGATATAGGCGTTCTGTGGCGAGAGGTCCACATACTCGGCGCCGGCCAGCAGCTTGTTGATCGCCAGCTCGGTTTCGCGCATGGCCACTGAGAAGGGATCCTCCGCAGGCTGCAAGCCAAAGAGCTCGGCCAGGAAGCGCTGCATCTGCACCACCGTATTGCTGCGCAACACATAGACGGGCAGCCCTTGCCGCTCGGCCTCGCTCAGCGCCGCCGGGCGCTTGCGGTAATGGGTTCGCAGGGTGAACACCACGTCGGCCTTGCCCAGCTCGTTGATGATCTCGAGCGGCACGCCCAACTCGCGCGCGGCCTGGCGCAGCCGGTTCTGGTTGATCCCGTAAGAAAAGACCTTCAACGCTTCCTTCGGGTTCATGGTGACGGGCTGAACCTGCGCGGGCTGAGGCTGCAAAGCAGCCGCGCTGCCCGAGGCAAACGACGATCCCCGCGGCGCCGAGGCCGCCCTCGGCGACATCGCCGGCCACGGCGACATCGCCTGGCTCTGCGGCCAGCGCCCTTCCTCGCGTTGCGGCGCCTCCGGCGTGGGCTGCTCCTTGTGGATGCTGCCCGCGGCGTCGCGATAACGCAGCTCGGGCGTGATGGGCCGCCCTCGCAACAGGGCGTCCACGGCCTCGGCCACGTTATGCCGCACCACCACCCGGTCCCAGTCCTGGATCTCAATCACCACGTCAAAGGTCGGCGGAGCTTTGCGCTCCAGGATGGACTTTTGCGTGCCGCGCCGCCGCGCCTCCTCATCCCCCAAGGTCACGCTCTGGATGCCGCCCACCAGGTCCGACAGGGTGGGGTTGAGCATCAGGTTATCCAGCGTGTTGCCGTGGGCCGTGCCGATGAGCTGGACGCCCCGCTCGGCGATGGTGCGCGCCGCCGCGGCCTCCAGCTCGGTGCCGATCTCGTCGATGACGATCACTTCCGGCAT
>JAAYEA010000360.1 GCA_012689325.1 Chloroflexota bacterium | reverse complement strand
CTTCCAATACAGCCGCTTCGAGGACGGCGCGCAGACCATCCGCTTCGCCGTGGCCTATTTCATGCGGCCCGAGGAGCTGCAACGGGCGTTGGATTTCCTGCGCAGGTGCGCGCCCTGAGCCGGGGCGCGACACCCAAACGCCGGCTGGCGCGTATATATCGGAGAGGGCGCCGTTCGCTGGGCAAGCCAGGCGCCGACAGGAGGTATGACCGTGAGCGCTAACGCTGCCGCCATCCGCACCGCCGAGCTGACCCGCCGCTTCGGCCAGCTCACCGCCGTGGACCAGCTCAACCTGGAGGTGCCGCGCGGCGTCATCTTTGGCTTCCTGGGCCCCAATGGCGCCGGCAAGTCCACCACCATCAACATGCTCACCTCGCTCTTGCCGCCCACGTCGGGGACGGCGACGGTGGCGGGGCACGACATCATCGCCCAGCCGCTGGAGGTCAAGCGCCGGATCGGCGTGGCGCCGGAGGGGCTGAGCCTCTACGAGCGGCTCACCGCCAGCGAGCAGATCGAGCTGGCCGGGCGGCTGCACGGCCTCCCCCGCGACGAGATCCTGCGGCGCATCCCGCCGCTGCTGGAGCTGCTGGAGCTGGGCGGCGCCGCCAACAAGATGATCCTCGACTATTCCGCCGGGATGAAGAAAAAGACCGCCCTGGCCTGCGCCCTGATCCACGTCCCCGAGATCCTCTTCCTGGACGAGCCGTTCGAGGGGATCGACCCCATCTCGACCCGCGCGCTCAAGGGGCTGCTGCGCGAGATGGTCGACCAGCGCGGGACCACCGTTTTCTTTTCCACCCACGTGATGGAGCTGGCCGAGCGCTTTTGCGACCAGGTGGGGATCATCAACAAGGGACGGCTGGCCGGGCTGGGGCCCATCGCCGACCTGCGCGCCGCCGCCGGGCTGGCCGAGGACGCCTCGCTGGAGGAGGTCTTTGTGCGCACCGTGGGCGCCAAGGCGGACGCCGACGACGAGCTGTTGGGCTGGCTGACGGGCGCGGGCCGCCCCGCCGCGGAGGTGTGAAATGGCCGCGCTATGGGGCGAGCTCAAGACGCTCTTTTGGCTGCAAGGCAAGCTGACCCTCGCCATGTTCCGGCAGAAAAGCGCCGAGGGCTGGATGCGCATCGGGCAGATGCTGTTGGTGGTCTTCCAGCTCGTCTTTACCTTTCCCATGGCCCTGGCGATGGGGGCCGGCCTGGCCGTCGGGCTGGCGATGCTCTCGTCGCGCGCCGCCTTCGAGCTGGCGATGCTGGTGAACGCGGGCATGGGGCTGATCTGGCTGCTGCTGCCGTCCTCCTATAGCGGGCAGATGGTGGAGCGCTTCGAGATGTCGCGGCTTTTTCCTTACCCCATCAGCCTCCGCGGCATCGTGATCGGCAGCACCCTGATCGCCACCTTTTCCATGACCGGCCTCTGGACCATCCCCATCCTGCTGGGCGAGATGGTCGGGCTGGCCTGGCACGCGCCCCTCTCCCTGCCGCTGATCCTGCTGGGCGCGCTGCCCACCTACGCCCTGCTGGTCCTCTCCGGGCGGGTCATGGAGGACCTGTTCGACCTGGTGGCGGGGGACCGACGGCTGCGCAACGTGATGCTGGCGATCCTGGTGGCGCCGTTCATGCTGCTGGCCTTTGTCCAGCCGATCATACAGGCGGTCACCCGCAATTTCGAGGACACCAGCGCCCTGGACCGCCTGATCGGGCTGGAGATCGCCGAGCGGCTGGAGCAGGTCACCGGCCCCAGCGAGTTCCTGGAGGTCCTTGCGCCCTCCCGCCTGCTCAAGTGGCTCCCCGTGGGCTGGGGGACGGCGGGGATGGGCCTGGGCGGGCAGGGCGAATGGGGCCAGGCGCTGGGCTTCCTGGCCCTGGCGCTGGTCGTGGTGGGCGCGCTCCTCTGGCT
>JAAYEA010000359.1 GCA_012689325.1 Chloroflexota bacterium | reverse complement strand
GCGGCGGTTGGTACCTCCGCAATGCGCTGGTCTACGGCTGGGGCGATCCGCTGATCTGGCGGCGGCATGGCGAGGTGGTGGCGGGCCAACTGACCACGGCCCAGTACCTGGCCACCCGCGATTGGGGACAGTGGCTGGGCGACCTGGTCATGACCACCTTTCGCAGCTTTTGGGCCCAGTTCGGCTGGATGGCCGTGCCCATCGACCACCGCATCTACTGGCTCCTGGGGGTGCTCTCGGGGCTTGCCACAGTGGGATTCGCGCTCTGGCTCGTGCGCCGGCGCCGCGCCATTCGCGGCCAGGGCCATTGGCTTGCCCCGCCGACGCTGGTGCAGATGCGGGTGTTCGCCGTGCTGGCCAGCGCCGTACTGCTGACCCTGGCGCTCTTTCTGGGGTATAACGTGGGGTACGTGCAATTCCAGGGACGCTACCTGTTCCCCGCCATCGCCCCGCTGGGGATGGCCTTCGTCCTGGGCTGGCGCGAGCTCTTGCAGCGCGGCCCGGATAGGTGGCTGGCCATCGCCTTCGGCGTCGGCGCATGGATGAGCATCGGCGCGGGGATCGACCGCGGGGACGTGGATGTCGCCGCGCTCGGGCTGCTGGCCGCTTGCAGCGTCGCCTTTCTGCTCAAGAAGCGCATCCCTGCGCGGTTTCACCCCGCCATCATCGCCGCGATCTATGCGGGGTTGCTGGCGCTAACCGCGGCCTCGCCCTGGCTCTATATCCGCCCCTATCTCGCGCCCTGATCCGCCCGACCAACAAAAAACCTCCGGGGCCTTGTGGACCCCGGAGGCGTTGTGTGAGGCTAGTTGGTCGGCTGCACCGGGCAGTTGCCGTTGTAGCCCCTGCCGCCGCGCGCGCCGCCCATCATGCCGCGCCCGCCCATGCGGCCGCCGCGCTGGGCTGCGCCGCTGTTCCAGCCGGCGCCCATGCCACAGTTCGCGCCGCTCTGCAGGTGCTCCGCGACCTCTTCCGCCATGTTGGCCAGCATCGCGTCGGCCTGCTCCTGGGTGAGCTTGCCATCGGCCACGTACTGGTTCAACAGCTCGGTCCGGGCCGCCACGTACGCGTCCACGACGTCCTGCTCCTCGCCGCCCTTCGCGTCGATGATCTCGGCAAAGGTCTGGCCCTCAGCCAGCGCCGCCCGCACGTCGTCCTCGCTGATTTCCAGCGTCTCCGCCACGATGGTCACCAGGTTCACCTCGTGCCAGGCCGGGTCACGGCCCACGCCGTAGCCCAGGCCCGACTGCGCGTTGCCGCGCATCCCGCGCATGCGCCCGCCCATTTGGGCGGTCTCGCCGCAGAGATCGCAAAGGCCATCGCCGTCGGCATCCACAAAGCCCTCGTTCGCGCCGCGTCCGGCGAAGCGATCCTGGTTCCCCTGCGCCAGGGCCGCACCTGCGCCCACCACGAGCAACAGGGCCACCAGACCCAACACCAAAAACATCCGCTTGTTCATCGTCATCCTCCCATGTACGTGGGCTGGACCACCCAGCCCCTATGGCCTGAAGTATAGGCGCCAAGTGTAAACGGATTGTGAAGAACCTGTGGGGCTCGTGTGAATCTTGCATTGACAAGCGCGCGGGCTTGTCATATACTAGCAGCAGGTCGTCTGGCGGATGTGCCAGCGCAGCACTGCGAGGGAGGGGACCATGTCTGAGGGTGAGACCAAGCAAGTGCCGGAGAATCGGCCCATCAACGAGAAGGGGGAGGAAAAAGAGGTCGAGAAGCGGGATGAAAAGCGCGACGAGTCCTGGGAGGAAAAGTGGCAGCGCGACCCCTTGAGCGCCGCCGTCTGGGCGGTGATCCTCATCTGGGCCGGCATCGCTTTCCTGCTCGGCAACCTCGGCGTCTTTGACCGAATCCGCGGCCTGGAGACCTGGGGCGTGGTGCTGATGGGCGCGGGGGTGATCGTGCTGATCGAGGTGCTTATCCGCGCGCTCATCCCCGAGTACCGCAAGCCCATCCTGGGGCCGCTCATCTTTGGTGTCGCCCTGGTGCTGTGGGGCCTGGGCGACGTCCTGCCCTGGCTCTCCATCTGGCCGATCATCATTGTCATCGTCGGCATCTCGTTGCTCGTCCGCGGGCTGCGGGCTCGCGGTTGAGCCGGCCTCCCGTTTCGTCGCGAGATCGGCCGCAGAGGAATCCCGAACTCATGGGGCATAGGCATCCTACCCAGGCTGACGTGGCGCGCCTCGCCGGCGTCTCTTCGGCCACGGTTTCTATTGTGCTCAGCGGGCGGACCGATACGACCATTCGCATCAGCCCAGAGACCCGCGCCCGCGTCGTGCAGGCCGCCGAGTCCCTGGGCTTCATGCCCAATCCCGCCGCCCAGATGCTGGCGCAGGGCCGCAGCCGGCTGATCGCACTATTCTACTTTGGCGATACCTTTCCCTATGAGCGGGAGCACCAGTTCTACCTGAGCCTGCTGGGCATCGAGCGCGAGGCGTCCCGGCAAGACTATAACGTGTTGCTCATCACCCGCGGGCAGAGCGCCGAGAAGCGCAGCATCTATGCCGCTGGCGGCAACATGCTGCGCCTGGCCGATGGCGCCATCCTCATGGGTCCGCTGGAGAGCCCCGACGAATTGGCCCGCCTGGTGGAGGATGGCTATCCCTTCATCTACATCGGCAGGCGGCAGGTGCCTGGATACGAGATCGATTGGGTGGTCAGCGACTATATCCAGGCCGGCTACGAGGGCGCGCGCCACGTGCTCGGCCTTGGCCATCGCCGCCTCGGGTTCGTGTGGAACGACTCCCGCACGGAGGAGGTCCGGGACCGCCAGCGGGGCATCGAGCGGGCCGCCGCCGAGGTCGCAGGCGCCGAGTTAGTGGCCATGCCGCAGGGGATCCTGACGGACGCGGGACAGATGGAGAGGGCCCTGCGTGAGAGCGGCATCAGCGCGCTCTTGTGTGCCGGGCAGGCCTCGGTGCGCGCCTCCCTCACCCGTCTGGATGAGCTAGGGGTTCGCGTTCCCGCCGACCTGTCCGTCGTGGCCCTCTCCTTTGACGAGGGGCGCCAGTGGCCCTGGCCTGCGCTCCGCCCCACCCACGTGCGCCACCCCGAGTCCCTGGTGGGCGAGCGCGCGGTGCAGGCGCTCATCGCCCGGCTGGATGGCACGGTAGAGGGCCCGCAGCACTGGCGCATCCCCTGCGAGTTCGTCATCGGGAACAGCACCGCGCCGCGGTAGCCAGCGCGCCACGCTCTATACGAAGCAACCGGTTCAGTGGCGTGCCACTGAACCGGTTGTTGGTATGGATCGGTTGTCTGGGGATCAGGCGAGGTCGAAGCGATCCAGGCTCATCACCTTGTTCCAGGCCGCCACAAAGTCTTGCACGAACTTGGCCTGCGAGTCCGCGCAGCCATATACCTCGGCCAGCGCCCGGAGCTGCGAGTTCGCGCCAAAGATCAGGTCGATGCGCGTGCCGGTCCACTTGAGCTCGCCCGTGACGCGGTCGCGCCCCTCGAACACCTCGTTCTCCTCCGAGGCCGGCTTCCAGACCGTGCGCATGTCCAGCAAGTTGACGAAAAAGTCGTTGGTCAGCGTCTCGGGCCGCTTGGTCAAGACGCCGTGCTGTGCCTTGCCATAGTTGGCGTTCAGCGCGCGCATGCCGCCGACAAGCACCGTCATCTCGGGCGCGGTCAGCGTCAGCTGTTGCGCCTTGTCCACGAGCAATTCCTCCGCGGACACGGCGAACTTGGCCTTCACATAGTTGCGGAACCCATCGGCAACCGGCTCGAGCACCGCGAAGGAAGCCGCGTCGGTCTGCTCCGGCGAGGCATCCATGCGCCCAGGGGTAAAGGGAACGGTCACGTCGTGGCCGGCCTTCTTGGCCGCCGCTTCGACAGCGGCGCAGCCGCCCAGGACGATGAGATCCGCGAGCGAGACCTTCTTGCCGCCGGATTGGGCGGCGTTGAAGGCCTTCTGGATGCCCTCGAGGGTCTGGAGCACCTTTCCCAGTTGAGCAGGCTGGTTGACGGCCCAATCCTTCTGCGGGGCCAGGCGGATGCGCGCCCCATTGGCGCCGCCGCGCTTGTCCGAGCCGCGGAACGTGGACGCCGAAGCCCAGGCGGTCGAGACCAACTCGGAGATCGACAGGCCCGAGGCCAGGATCTGGCGCTTGAGGTTGGTGATGTCCTGCGCGTCGATCAGCTTGTGGTCAACGGCGGGGATGGGGTCCTGCCAGATCAGCTCCTCTGCGGGGACCTCGGGGCCGAGATAGCGCGAGCGCGGGCCCATGTCGCGGTGGGTCAGCTTGAACCAGGCGCGGGCAAAGGCATCGGCGAACTCGGCGGGGTTCTCCAGATACCGCCGCGCGATCGGCGCATAGATGGGGTCGTAGCGCAGGGCTAGGTCCGCCGTGGTCATCATCGGCCGGTGCTTCTTCGCCCGGTCGTGCGCGTCAACCACCATATCTTCTGCAGCCACGTCCTTGGCCAGCCACTGGTGCGCGCCCGCCGGGCTCTTGACCAACTCCCACTCGTACTTGAACAGGACCTTCAGATAGCCCATATCCCATTTGGTCGGCTTGGGCTTCCAGGCGCCTTCGATACCGCTGCTGATGGTATCGCCGCCCTTCCCGCTGCCAAAGCTGCTCTGCCAGCCGAGGCCCATCTGCTCAAGCGGGGCCGCCTCGGGCTCTGGTCCCACATGCGAGGCGGGGGCAGCGCCATGGGCTTTGCCGAAGGTGTGGCCGCCGGCGACCAGCGCCACCGTCTCTTCGTCGTTCATCGCCATGCGCGCAAAGGTCTCGCGCACGTCGCGGCCAGAGGCGACCGGGTCCGGGTTGCCGTCGGGGCCTTCGGGGTTCACGTAGATCAGGCCCATCTGCACCGCCGCCAGAGGGTTCTCCAGCTCCCGGTCACCAGAGTAACGGCTGTGGGGTTTGTCGCTCGTGGCCAGCCACTGCTGTTCAGAGCCCCAGTAGATGTCCTCTTCCGGCTCCCAGACGTCCACGCGCCCGCCAGCAAAGCCAAAGGTCTTGAAGCCCATAGACTCCAAGGCCACGTTGCCGGCGAGAATCATCAGGTCGGCCCAGGAGATCTTGTTACCGTACTTTTGCTTGATCGGCCAGAGCAGCCGTCGCGCCTTGTCGAGGTTCACGTTGTCAGGCCAGCTATTGAGGGGTGCGAGGCGTTGGCTGCCCGATCCGGCGCCGCCGCGGCCATCGCCCATGCGGTAGGTGCCCGCGCTGTGCCAGGCCATCCGGATCATCAGCCCGCCATAGTGGCCCCAGTCCGCCGGCCACCACTCTTGCGAGTCGGTCATCAGCGCCCGGAGATCCTTCTTCACCGCCGCCAGGTCGAGGCTCTCAAACTCTTTGGCATAGTCGAAATCCTCGCCCATGGGGTTGGATAGCGACGAGTGTTGGTGCAAGATCTTGAGGTTCAGTTGATTCGGCCACCAATCTCGGTTCGAGGTGCCTCGGCCGGTTGGTTGTCTCTTCGGTCCGCCTTTTTCCATCTTGACTCTCCTTTTCCTAGATGCCGGGACAGTGCCCCTGCCTCGCTGACGGGACCACGAGGCTGACCCAGACGAGCTTGCGCCGCTGGCCAGAGATCGCTGTGGCCCGCCTGCCACTCTCCTCCGCCAGCCCCATTTGCCGACACGGGATCACGTGATCCCTCAAATCCGTGCTACCTCCCCTGCTGTTGCTTATCGCCAGTTGCTGGCGCCAGACCTGGTGGACTCGCCATGGGCTCGGATTGGCATACGGGGCAGATGCCATATACGTCGAAGCGCTGCCCCACGAGGCGATAACCGGCGCGCTCGGCCAGGTGACGTCCCAGATCCTCAAGGCCATCGGTGTCGGGGTCCACGATCCTGCGGCACTTGACGCAGACGAGGTGCGGGTGAGGATAGGGGCGCTGGCCATCATAGTGGTTCGCTTGGTCGAATTCCAGCTCCAGCACCTCGCCAGCCTCCTTGAGCAGCTCGATGGTCTTGTAGACCGAGGCGATGCTCGTGGTCGGGAGGTCTTGGCGCACCAGCTCATGGATGCGCTCCACGCTGGGGTGCTCGGGACTCGAGATCAGCGCCCTCAATATGGCGATGCGCTGGGGCGTGATGCGATTGCCTCGCGCCCTCAGCTTGGCGATGACCTCTTCCAGCCGCGACCTGACCGGTGACATGGGGCTCTCTTATCGCAACCTCGTCCTAATTAAGAATGATTATATAGTACTAGTATATGCACACAACCCGGTTTGTCAAGTGGGCAAGGGTAGAATCCCCTCGGTTGGCCGCCGAGGCCAAGCCGGAGCCGCCCGCCCTCGCGCATCCTACTTGCTCGATTTGACAAGCAAGGCCCTCTGGTGTATAGTTACGCGTGTTAGGTTAAGCGCTTTATCACATGTCCGAAGGAGGAACGACCATGCTCAAGTACGACAGGACGGGAGAAGGCCTTTACGAGCCCGCGCGCCAGCTGCCGGTGGAAAGCGAGTACGACGTGATCGTCGTCGGCGGCGGCGTGGCTGGCGTCGGCGCAGGGATCGCCGCGGCCCGCGGCGGCTGCAAGACGCTGATCATCGAGGACACCTCCGCGATGGGCGGCCTGGCCACCATGGGCCTGGTGAACATCCCGCTGGACTTTATCTCGGGCATCGGCGAGCAGATGTTCAAGCGCCTGATCGCCGTGGATGGCCTCTGGCATCGCAACTCGGACCCGGAAAAGCACAAGCTGGTGCTGGATCGCATGGTGGCCGAGGCGGGGTGCCACGTGCTGTTCGTCACCACCGTGGTCGAGTCCATCGTGCACAAGGGCGCGATCTGCGGCGTGGTGGTGGAGAGCAAATCCGGGCGCCAGGCCATCCTGGCCAAGCGCGTCATCGACTGCTCCGGCGATGCCGACGCAGCCTATTACGCCGGCTGCCAGATCATGAGCGGCCGCCCCAGCGACGGCATGTCCATGGCCTGCTCCCTCGAATTTCGCCTCGGCGGCGTCGACTGGGACGCGTACAATAGCTCCGAGCTCAAAGCCAAGGACTCCAAGTGGATCGATCTGATCAGCCGCACCGTGGGCACGCCCGACCTGCCCTACGAGATCGACAATCACCTGAACTGGCTAACCCACGTGCCCGGCCGTCCCGAGCACGTCGGCCAGGACGAGGTGAGCATCTGCTTCGCCCATTCGCGCAACTGCAAGCCGCTGGACAACCGCGACCTGACCCGCATGTACATCGAGG
>JAAYEA010000358.1 GCA_012689325.1 Chloroflexota bacterium | reverse complement strand
GAGCTGGCCAAGCTGCAAGGACAGGCCCGCGAGCTGCGCCAGCAGTTGGCCCAGCTTTTGGAGCAGATCGAAAAACTGGAACAGGAGAGCTAATCATGTCGCAGCCGACCACTCGCCGCATCGCCCTATCCGCCGACAACCAGATGGGCCTGGACGCCGCCGTCAGCCCGCACTTTGGCCGCTGCCCCTACTATGTCCTGGTGGACCTGGCCGGGGACGAGGTGCAGGGCGTGTCCACCGTGGAAAACCCCTACTATGACGCGCATCAGCCTGGCCAGGTGCCCGCCTTCATTCACGCTCAGGGCGCCAACGTCATGATCACCGGCGGCATGGGCGGCCGGGCCATCGCCTTCTTTGAGCAGTACGGCATCGAGCCCGTGACCGGCGCGTATGGCACGGTCCGTACTGCGCTGCGGGCCTACCTCGGCCGCGAGCTGCAGGGCGCCGCCGCTTGCGCCGCCCACGGCGCCGCCCACGGCGCCGAGCACCAGGCCCACGCCACGCCCTGCGAGGGCCACCACGACGAGCACACCCCGGAGGAGCGGCTGCGCGAGGAGGCCGAGATGCTGCAACAGCAGCTCCGCGAGCTGGACGAGCGGCTCAACCGGCTGAGCAAGAGGAGCTAGATGCCAGTCATCGCCGCGGAGCGCTGCAACGGCTGTGGGGCCTGCGTCGAGGCCTGCCCCACCGGGGCCATGCGTCTCGCGGACGATCGGGCCGTCATCGCCGCATCGCTCTGCCAGCGCTGCGGGGCCTGCCTCGACGCCTGCCCCGTGGAGGCCATCGCCTGGGGACCCGGCGAGGAGCGCGCGCTGGAGGCGGTTGGCGCCGCCGTCCCGCAAAAGGCGGTCGCGCTCAGGGCGCCGGCGCGCTGGCAGGTCGTCGCCGGCGCGGCGCTCTCGGTGCTGGGGCGCGAGGTGCTGCCCCGTGTCGCCGACTGGCTGCTGGCTCGCTGGGACCAGCGGCAGCGCGCCGCGTCGCCGCGCTCGACGGCGAGCCAGGCGCCGAGCCCGACGACAGAGGGCTCGCGCCATCGCCATCGCCATGGGGCGGGCGGCGATCGCTAATCGCGTATCGCGTATCGCAGATCGCTCTTCCCCCTTTTGCGAAAGGGGGGCCAGGGGATGGCGCGGATCGCGATTCCGTGCGATCCGTGAAAATCCGTGTACGAGTTCAAACGGAGGTGAGATCATGCCTAGAGGAGATGGAACCGGACCCACGGGCCAAGGCCCGGGCACGGGCGGCGGGCGAGGCCGCGGCATGGGCCGTCAGGGCGGCCCCAGGGCCGCTGGCCCTGGCGGCGAGTGCGTCTGCCCCGTCTGCGGCGAAAAGGCGCCGCACGTCGCGGGGACGCCCTGCAGCAGCCAGGTCTGCCCCAAGTGCGGAGCCAGGATGGCCCGCGCCTAATCATCGCTGGCGCGGCCACCGGACAAGGTGGCCGCGCTTTCTTTTGTCCCCATTCCCATCAGGAGGCCCATCACCCATGATCATCGCCATTGCCAGCGGCAAGGGCGGGACGGGCAAGACCACCGTGGCCACCAGTTTGGCCCTGTCGCTGCCCCACCGGCCCCTTACCTTTTTGGACTGCGACGTGGAAGAGCCCAACGCCGCCCTGTTCCTGCGCCCGACCATCGAGACGCAAGAGCGCGTGGGGGTGCTGGTGCCCGAGATCATCGCCGAGCGCTGCACCTATTGCGGCCGTTGCGCCGAGGTCTGCCGCTACCACGCCATCGCCGTGGTGGGCCAGCAGGTGCTGGTCTTTCGCGAGATGTGCCACGGCTGCGGAAGCTGCGCCCTCAACTGCCCGACCCAGGCCATCCGCGAGGTGGTGAACCACTTTGGCTCCATCGAGCTCGGCCACGCCGGCGAGATCGCCTTTGGCCAGGGCATCCTGGACGTGGGCCAGCCGCTGGCGCCGCCCATCATCCGCCAATTGAAGCGCCAGGCCCTCACCCCCGCGCGGCGGGAGGGCGTGGTGATCATCGACGCCTCGCCGGGCACCTCTTGCCCCGTGGTGGAGAGCCTGCGCGGCGCCGACGTGGCGCTCCTGGTCACCGAGCCGACCCCCTTTGGCCTGCACGACCTGCGGCTGGCCGTGGAGGTGGCCCGAGACGAGCTGGGGCTGCCGGTGGGCGTGGTGATCAACCGGGCCGCCGCCCGCGGCGCCGCCGTCCGCGGCGCTGATGCGGGGGATGATGGCGTGGAGCGCTTTTGCGCCGAGCAGGGCGTTCCCGTCTGGCTGCGCATCCCGCTGGACCGGCGCATCGCCGAGGCCTATTCGGAGGGGCTGCCCCTGGTGCGGGCGCTGCCCAGGTACAAGGACCAGTTCCTCGAGATGTACCAGCAAATGATGAAGCATCTCGCGGCGAGCCGCGTATTAAGGGGGGTGCCATGAAGCAGATCGTCATTCTCAGCGGCAAGGGCGGCACCGGCAAGACCACCGTGGCCGCTGCCCTGGCCGACCTGGCCGCCGCGGAAGGGTCGATTATTCTGGCCGACGCCGACGTGGACGCCGCCAACCTGGAGCTGGTGCTCAGCCCGACGCGGCTGGAGGCGACGCCCTTTTCCGGCGGCGAGACCGCCGTCATTGACGCGTCGGCCTGCACCGCCTGCGACCGTTGCGCCGAGGTCTGCCGCTTCGAGGCCGTCCGCACAAGCGACGATTCCTCCTGGCCTCCCTTATCAAGGGGGGGAGGGGGGATCGCCTACCGTGTGGACCCGCTGGCCTGCGAGGGGTGCGCCGCCTGCTACTACCAGTGCCCCGTCGAGGCCATCCGGATGGTTCCCGCGCAGGCGGGCGAGTGGTACCGCTCCGAGACGCCCTATGGGCCGCTCTTCCACGCCCACCTCTTTGCCGGGCAGGAGAACTCGGGCAAGCTGGTGACCATGGTCCGGCAGCAGGCGCGGCTGTTGGCGCTCGAGCGGGAGCCGGACTGGCTCCTGGTGGACGGCCCTCCGGGGATTGGCTGCCCCGTCATTGCTGCTTGCGCGGGCGCCGACCTGGCGCTCCTGGTCACCGAGCCGACCCTCTCGGGGATTCACGACCTGGAGCGGGCGCTGGCCACGGTGCAGCACTTTGGCGTCCGGGCGGTGATCTGCGTGAACAAGGCCGACATCAACCGGCGGCGCGCCGCCGAGCTCGTCGCCGATTGCCGGGCCCGCGGGATTCCCGTCGTCGGCGAGATCCCCTTCGACCTGGAGGTGACCCGCGCCATGACCCAGGGGCTGCCGGTCACCCGGGTGGCGGGGAGCGCCGCGGGCGCCGAGGTCCGCCGGGTGTGGGAAAAGGTGAAAGAGGCCCTGAGCGGTTGATGCCCCCCGCTTGCGCCAAACGCCTATTCGGATTATGATAGTGTGGAGGCAGACCGTAAGGGTCTGCGACGATGAGGAGGCGACATGCTCAAATCCAAGGTGGCCGTGCTGCGGACCACCCCCGAGACGGTCCTGCAAGACTATCAGCGGCTGGGCGAGCTGGCGGGCATCCGCCAGGCGCTGGACCCCACCGCTGCCACCATCCTGAAGGACAACATCAGTTGGCACCTGCTCTACCCGGGCTCGAACACCACCCCCTGGCAGTTGGAGGGGACCATCCTGGCGCTCCAGGCGGCGGGGTTCAACGACCTGGTGGACGTGCACAACAAGACCGTGGTCACCATCGCCGATCTGGGCGACAAGTACAACAAGTTCGGCCCCGTGCTGGAAAAGTATGGCATCCCCAAAAAGTACAATTTCAACACGGACGACATGACCTGGGTGGAGTACAAGCCCAAGGCCCCCATGGCCGTGCTGGACAAGATCTTTCCCGAGGGGATCTATCTCCCCGATTTCTTTATGGGCAAGAACATCGTGCACCTGCCGACGGTCAAGACCCACAGCTATACCGTCACCACCGGCGCGATGAAGAACGCCTTTGGCGGGTTGCTCAGCATCAACCGCCACTATACCCACACCTGGATCCACGACACCCTGGTGGACCTGCTGGCGATCCAAAAAGAGATCCATAGCGGCCTCTTTGCCACCATGGACGGGACCACCGCCGGCAGCGGCCCCGGCCCGCGCACGCTGATCCCCCACCAAAAGGACGTGATCCTCGCCTCCGCCGACCAGGTGGCCATCGACGCCGTGGCGGCGCGCATGATGGGCTTTGACCCGCTGCAGATGCCCTACATCGCCCACGCCACCCAGCGCGGGCTGGGCCAGGGCGACCCCCGCCAGATCGAGATCGTGGGCATGCCCGAGGTGGCCGAGGAGCGCTGGAATTTCAAGGTGGGCGTCAACCTGGGGACCGGCACGGGGATGCTCCTCTGGCGCACCCCGCTCAAGGTCTTCCAAAAGCTCTTGTTCCATACCCCGCTGGTCAAGATTTTCATCTTTGCCAGCGAGTACTATCACGACCATTTCTGGTACCCGCGCAAGGGCAAGCGGGTGGTGGACCAGTGGCTCGTCGAGAGCCCCTGGGGGCGGCTCTTCCAGCAGTATCCGGGATAGGTCCAGACCCTAAAGGTCTCTGAGACCTTTAGGGTCTAGCTCGAGAGGAGGACACGATGCCGCACATGTTGGTGAAACAATTGCGCTTTGCCCGCGCCGAGCTGCTCCGCTGCCTCGAGGGCGTCACGCCCGAGGAGGCGCAGCGCCGGCTGGGCCAGATGAACTGCATCAGTTGGATCGTCGGCCACCTGGGCAACCAGGAGCGCAACCTCTGGGTGGTCCCCCAGGGCAAGGCCGTGGCCGTCGAGCTGGCGGCCTTTGGCGGCGGCAAGCCCGCCTCCACCCCGCCGCTGGACGAGACGCTGGCGCTCTGGCGCGAGTCCACCGCCGCCGCCGACGAGTACCTGGAGACCCTGACCCCCGCCATCATGACCCAGCGCCTGCTGCGGGACGGCCAGCCCGCCCCCTATGACATCGGCACGGCGCTCTTGCGCAACATCCTGCACTATTGGTTCCACATCGGCGAGGCCCACGCCATCCGCCAGATGATGGGCCATCGCGACCTGCCCCAGTTCGTCGGCAACATGGACGCGGCGACCTATACGCCCGAATAGGGAGAGGGCCTGTCAGGGCCTCTCCCCACAGGAGAGCCATTTTGGAGCGATTGGCGCGGTTCTGGCGCTATCTCCGGGACCACCGCCTGCAAGTCTCGTTGATCGGCTACTTTTCCCTCATCGCGGCCGTCACGATCATCGCGGGCATGCTGGTCACCTCGCGCATCATCCGCAACTATTTGGACCAGGAGGCGGTGGCCCGCGTGCGCCGCGGGATGTCGCTGGCCCAGGCCATCTATCAAGACCACCTGGTGGCGCTGATCTCGTCGGCGCGGCGGGTGGCCGCCCAGGGCGCCGCCGCCCTACCCGCGGCCTCGGCGGCGGACGAGGTGGAATGCCTCCGCCAGTCGCTGCGGATCGAGACCGAGGCCTTCCCCTTCGAGGGCAACCGCTTCCTGGTGGTGGTGGATGCCCGGGGGCAGGTGGTGGCCAAGGCGGGCTATCCCGTCTCGGCGCTCCCTGCCGTCTCGGGCAACTGGGGCGAGCTGCCCCTGGTGGCCGATATGCTGGCCGATGGGCACGCCGGCGGCACCACCGAGGTCCTCCCCGCCAGCTATCTCCGCGACGTGGGGCTGGCCGACCAGGCGCTCGTGGTGATCCGGGAGACGCCCAAGGCCGCGCCGGAGCCCTATGACCCGCGCGAGGGCACGGCCGGGCTGGTGCTCATGGGCGCGGCCCCCATCCTCGACGCCAGCGGCAAGGCCGTCGGCGTGGCGCTGGCCGGCCACTTGCTCAATAACGAGTTCGCCCTGGTGGACCGCATCAAAGAGACGGGCCGGCTGGACACGGTGACGGTCTTTTTCGGCGACCTGCGCGTCTCCACCAACGTGATGACCGCCGAGGGGCTGCGCGCGCTGGGCACCCGCGTCTCCCAGGAGGTGGGCGACGTGGCGCTGCGCCGGGGCGAGGTCTTTGAGCAACGCGCCTTTGTGGTCAACGAGTGGTACATCACCCGCTACGAGCCGCTGCGCGACCACCGCTACCAGGTGGTGGGGAGCCTCTACGTGGGAATGCGCGAGGCGGGCTTTTTGGGGCTCGTCTCGGCCTTTAACGACCGCATCGTCATCATCGCCGCGGGCAGCATCATCATGGCCTTCCTCATCGCCGTGCCGGTGGCTCGCTCCATCATCAAGCCGCTCTCCGCCCTGGTGGAGGCCAGCCACCAGGTGGCCGAGGGCGACATGAGCGCGCGCGTCGCCGTCAGCGGGCGCGGCGAGCTGGCCGCGCTGGGCGAGTCGTTCAATGACATGGTCGCCAACGTGCGCGCCGCCCGCGAGGAGCTGCTGCGCAAGGAAAAGCTGGCCTCCGTCGGCCAGCTCGCCGCGGGCGTCGCCCACGAGATCAACAACCCCCTCGGCACCATTCTCCTCTATGCCGACACCATGCGCCGGGAGCTCCCCGCCGACGACCCCCGCCAGCGGGATTTCAAGATGATCATGGACGAGACGGTCCGCTGCAAGCGCATCGTCGGCGACTTGCTCAACTTTGCCCGGCAGCGCCAGCTCATGGTCAAGCGCACCGACCTGAACGCGCTGGTGGAGCAGACGGTGCTCGAGCTGGCGGCGCAGCCGGGCATGCAGGGGATCCAACTCGCGCCGGTCCTGGACCCCGCGCTCCCCGCCATCGAGGCCGACGAGTCGCAAATCCGCCAGGTGCTGGTGAACTTGCTCTTGAACGCCGCGGACGCCATGAGCGGCAAGGGGCGGCTCACCGTCACCACCCGGCCCATCGCCGGCGAGATGGTCGAGCTGACCGTGCGGGACACCGGCGCGGGGATTCCGCCGGAGCGCATGAAGGACATCTTTACCCCGTTTTTCACCACCAAGCCGGTGGGCAAGGGGACGGGGCTGGGGCTTTCCATCGTCTATGGCATCATCAAGATGCACCAGGGGCAGATCACCGTGGATAGCGTGGTGGGCCAGGGAACGACCTTTACCATCACCCTGCCCACCCGCCTGCCGGGCAACGCCGAGCGGATCGCGTAGGCCGGAAAGACAAGAGCGCGATGAAGCGGCATTCCATGCCGCTTCATCGCGCTCCTTCTACCCCATCAGCCGCGCGGCGAAAAAGAGCGCCACGTCCCGGCTATAGTACATGTCGTTGAACCCGCAGAACTCGAGCCCGCTCTTTTGGTAGAGCTGGACCGCCGGATAGTTCTTGGTCTGGCACTCGGCCATGATCCGCTCCAGCCCGTGATACTCGCACCAGGCCCGGGCCGCCGCCAGCAACTGCGAGCCGACCCCCCGCCGCCGCGCCCCCTCGGCCACCACCAGGTGCTTCACCCAGCCGGTGGCCGCGTCATAGGGCACGACCAGGTCGATGAACCCCAGCGCCTCGCCGGTCGCCTCGTCCTCGGCCACCAGCAAGCACTCCCTCCGCTCCCAATCGGCGTCCAGGTCGTCCATGGCGCGGGGGTATTCGGCGCGCAGGGGGCGGGGCAGCCGCACCTGCCGGAGCGACAGGGCGATCTCGACGCCCCGCGCGCTCTCGTCCAGTTGCCAGACCCGCTCGGTGACGAAGGAGGGGTCCAGCCGCGCGCAGGCGCCCAGGTCCTCTCGCTCCGCTCTCCGGATTCGCATCTCGAAACTCGCTTCCTAGAATTGCAGCGCGCGCTGGGCCAGCACGTCGGCGATGGGCTCGCCCTCGCGGACGCGATAGGAGAGGATGCCGTTGGCGGCGAGCGCCTCCATCACCGGCCCCATCTCGTGCGCGGCGCCAAAGCTCTCCGCGTCGATGCACACCCCCACGCCGCGGATGCCCCGCCGGCTCAGGTCGCGCAGCGCCGTCACCCAGGATGGGTCGGTGGAGGGGGTGATGACGATGACGGTGGTGTTGCGCCCAAAGCGCGTACCCTCCGAGGCCAATATCTCGGCGATGGGCATGCGTCCCTGGGCCCGCAGCACCGCCAGGCTCTCCAGGATCTTGTTGAGCTGCCGCTCGCCCCGGTCCGATTGCAGCAATTCGCGGGTCTGCCCATAGGCCAGCAGCCCCACCGCCCGGTTGCGGCTCAAAAAGTGCTTGCTCAGCGAGGCGGCGATGGTCACGGCGTATTCCTCCGTGCTGGGGTCCAGCTTGAAGGTGTGCTGCTCCCAGAAGGGGGCCGCGGCGTCCTCCTCGCGCGGCTCGGTCACCTGCCCGGCCTGCACGCGCCGCTCCATGTCCAAAAAGACCCAGATGTCCGCCGTGGGGTCCAGCTCGAACTCTTTGACCAGCAGGGTATTGTGACGCGCCGTGCTCCGCCAGTGGATGCGGTTCAGGCTATCGCCCGGCGCATAGTCCCGCACGCTGGCGACGTTGGTGGTGACATAATGCGTGCGCTGGCGGCGGGCGCCGCCCCCGGGCAGCTCGCCCAGCGGCAGCGCGAAATAGGGCAGCTCCACCGTGGCGGGGTACACCACCAGCCCCATGGTCTGCGGGGCGTGGCGAATCCGCTTGAACAGCCCGAAGGGGTCGCCGGTCTTGATGGTGATCGGCCCGAGGGTAAAGCGCCCGCGCCGCTGGCAGAGGGTGCGCACCGTCCAGCCGCGCTGCTGCCCGCGGGGGAGGTTGCCCACCACATAGCTGGCGCGGTGGTTGGGCAGGTCCGAATGGTCGCGCACCTCCACCCACAGCTTGGAAAAGCGGCCGCCGTTCTTGACCGAGATGCGCTCCTCGGCCAGCCGCCCCACCTGGGCGCGCTGCGTCCGCGCCTCGCGCGCCACCGAGATCCCCGAGATGTTGACCCACGACCAGATGAAAGAGAGGATCAGCACCGCCAGCATGAGATAGACCAGCACGAAAAAGATCCGGTTGCCGGTGGCGAGCGCCTCAGCCACGGCGATGGCGAGCAGGACCAGGTAGACCCAGTTCTTTCTCACGTCGGCTATCCTCGGGTTAGGCCCGGACGCGGGAGCCGGGCACGGCCACCGACTGCAACACCTCGTCCAGGATGGCGCGGGCGTCCACGTTGCGGATGCGCGCCGAGGGGCTCACGATGATGCGGTGGGCCAGCACCACCTGCGCCAGGCTCTTGATGTCGTCCGGGATGGCGAACTCGCGCCCCTGGATGGCCGCCAGCGCCTGGCTGGTGCGATAGAGCCCCAGCGAGCCGCGGGGGCTGGCCCCCAAATAGACGTCGGGGTGGGCGCGGGTGGCGTTCACCAGGGCAATGATGTATTCCTTGATGGAGGGGTCCACGTGGATGCGCTTGACCTCCTCCTGCGCCTCCAGGATCTCGCTGGCGCTCACCACCTGCGCGATGGTCTCGATGGGGTGGACCAACTGCTGCGCATCCAGGATGCGGATCTCGTCGGCGGCGGAGGGGTGCCCCAGGCTGATGCGCATCATGAAGCGGTCCAACTGCGCCTCGGGGAGCGGGAAGGTCCCCTCGTACTCGATGGGGTTCTGCGTGGCCATCACCATGAACGGCTTGGGCATCCGGTAGGTCGCGCCGTCCACCGTCACCTGCCGCTCCTCCATCGCCTCCAAGAGCGCCGATTGCGTCTTGGGGGTGGCGCGGTTGATCTCGTCGGTGAGCACGATCTGGGCGATCACCGGCCCGGGGCGGAACTCGAACTCTTGGGTCTTTTGGTTATACACCGAGATGCCAGTCACATCGCTGGGCAAGAGGTCCGGGGTGAACTGGATGCGCTTGAAGGTGCAGCCCAGCGACTTGGCGGTGGCGCGGGCGAGCATCGTCTTGCCCACCCCCGGCACGTCCTCGATCAACACGTGCCCCTGACAAAGCAGGGCGAGCAGGGTCAGCTCCACCGGCTCGTGCTTACCGATGATCACCTTTTCCACGTTCTTGATGACCGCCTCGGCCAATGTCCGCACTGTTGCCATGCCGCGTTCTCCTCTTGTAAAGGCTGTTCGTCCCCGGACGCCCGCCAACCCGGCGCCGCGCTGGGGGTGCGTTTGGTCTCCACCTACCTGGGCGAATTATACGATTCTACCGTCAAATCAGCAAACCGCCAAACCCGGCCCCGGGTTCTTGGGGCTTGTTCTAGGGCGCGGATTGACATCTCCCAGGACCGGCTTATACTATAAGGGTTGACCCGCCGTTTTCCGCTGCCGCCGATGGAGATGATGCCGATGCCCGATCCAGCGCGCGAGCCCGTCCGCATTCCCGTCAAGGCCGTTGGCCCGCAATCGCCCAAGGAGCCGCCCAAGGAGCCCGCCAAGCCCTGGCTGGAGACCGTCCCCGGCCTGCTGACCGCCGTCGGGGGCGTCATCGCCGCCGTGGCCACGCTCATCGCCGCCCTCAACGCCGCGGGGATCGTCGGCGGCGCCGACCCCACCCCGACCCCGACGTCCACGGCGACGCACACAGCCACCGCCACGGCCACGCACACGGCCACCCTAACGGCGACCCCGACG
This sequence comes from Chloroflexota bacterium, assembly GCA_012689325.1. Classification (GTDB taxonomy): domain Bacteria; phylum Chloroflexota; class Anaerolineae; order JAAYEA01; family JAAYEA01; genus JAAYEA01. The sequence continues at coordinate 7,065 of JAAYEA010000358.1, read as the reverse complement.
TCCACGGCGGCCCCGACGTCCACGGCGGCCCCGACGTCCACGGCGGCCCCGACGGCCCTCCCTTCGCCCACGCCCACCGTGGCCCCGACGTCCACGTCGGTCGCCGCGCTCCCCTGGTCCGACGATTTCGAGGACCCGTCCAGCGGCTTTGCGCACCAGGCGGAGGGCGAATCCTACGTGATGGGCTACGTGGATGGCGCCTACAGCATCCGGCTCACCGCGCCCGAGTATGAAGCCTGGTCGCTCACCGACGGGGTGGGCGAGCTGGACGACTTTAGCGCCGAGGTGGATGCCTGGCTCGCCGAGGGGCTGGAGGACAACGATTTCGGCCTGCTGCTCCGCTACCAGGACAAAGCCGGCGACCAGCCCGCCTCGGGCGACCAGCCCGCCTCGGGCGACTTTTATTTGTTCGCCATCAGCAGCGACGGCTATTACCGGGCGCAGCTCTTCCAGGGGGGCGCCTGGCGCGACCTGGTGGCCTGGACCGCCTCGCCGCACATCCGCGTCGGCGGCGAGGTGAACCGCCTCCGCGTCGATTGCCTGGGGCCGCGCCTGCGCTTTTACGCCAACGGCGTCCTGTTGGTGGAGCTGGTGGACGAGACGCTGCGCCGAGGCGCGCTCGGCCTCTCCGCTGGCAGCGGCGCCGAGCCCGGCAGCGACATCCGCTTCGACAACCTGCTGGTCCGCCCCGCCGCGCCCTGAAACCTCCCGGCGCGCTGCCCGTAATAATACGCGACAAGGTTGAACGGCCCGCGCGCCCTGGGTGCGGGCCGTTCGGCGGGAGACAAGCCGGCTCGCCGCGCGCCAGGCCGGGGCCGCTTTTGTCGAAAGCCGCCTTTTCCGTATAATCTTGTCTGCGAAGCATTGCGGCGGCCCGGTCAGCGCAGCGCGGGCTCGCGCCTGGCTTTTCCCCGGAGAGGAGCATTTCCCATGGATGCCATCAGCCCGTTCGATGCGATTCGCCCGTGGCTGCCCTTCATCGTGCCCATCGTCGTGCTGCAACTGATCCTGATGGTCGTCGCCCTGCTCGACCTGGTGCGCCGCGAGCGCACCCGCGGCCCCAAGTGGATGTGGGCGCTGATCATCGTGGCGGGCGAGCTGCTCGGCCCGATCGCGTACCTGGTGTTCGGGCGGGAGGAGTAGCGTGCTCGCCATCGAGACCGCCGACCTGCATAAGCGCTACCGCGACATCCACGCCCTGGACGGGCTGACCCTGTCCGTGGAGCCGGGGAGCGTTTTCGGCTTTTTGGGGCCCAACGGCGCGGGCAAGACCACCACCATCCGCATCCTGGCGGGGCTGGCGCGGCCCACCTCGGGGCGCGCCACGGTCGCCGGGCTGGACGTGGCCGCCGATCGCGCGCAGGTGGCCCGGCGCATCGGCCACCTGCCCGAGGAGCCCGCCTTTTATACCTGGATGACCCCGCCCGAGTTCCTGGACCACGTGGGGCGCATCTTTCGCCTGCCGAGCGCCGAGCGGTCGGCGCGGGCGAGGGAGCTGCTGGAGCTGGTGGGGCTGGCCGAGGCGCGCAAGCGGCGCATCGGCGGCTTTTCCCGCGGGATGCGCCAGCGGCTGGGGCTGGCCCAGGCCCTGATGAACCGCCCCGACGTGCTCTTTTTGGACGAGCCCGTCTCGGCGCTGGACCCCACGGGGCGCAAAGAGGTGCTGGAGCTGATCGAGCGGCTGCGCGAGCGCTGCACGATCTTCATGTCCACCCACATCCTGGCCGACGTGGAGCGGGTCTGCGACACGGTGGGCATCATCGCCCGCGGGCGCATGGTCGCCATCGCCCGCCAGGCGGAGCTGCTGGCCCGCTATGCCGTCCCCGCTTTCGAGCTGGCTTGCGAGCCCGCCGAGGCGGCGCGGCTGGCCGAGTGGGCCCGCGCCCTGGAAGCCGAGCCCTGGGTGCAGAGCGTGACGCCCCATAACGGCGCGGTGCGGGTGGTGGCGCGGGACGTCGCCGCGGCCAAGGCGCGCCTGCTGCCCGCCGCGGTGGCCGCCGGGCTGCCCCTGACCCGCTACGAGATGGTGCGCCCCTCGCTGGAGGACGTCTTTCTCCGGCTGGTGGGGCCGGAAGGAGGCGCCGCATGAGCCTGCTCGTCGCGCTGCGCAAGGAGCTATTGGAGCTATCGCGCACCTACCGCCTGCTGGCGGTGGTGGCGCTGCTGGTGGTCTGGGGGCTGATCTCGCCGCTGCTGGCCAAGCTCACCCCCGAAATGATGCGGCTGATCCCCGGCGGCGAGGCGTTCCTGGCGCTCATCCCGCCGCCGACCATCGCCGACGCCGTGGCGCAGTACGTCAAGAACCAGAGCCAGTTCGGCGTCATCGCGGCGCTGATCCTGGCCATGGGCGCGGTGGTGGGGGAAAAGGAGCGCGGCGCCGCGGCGCTGATCCTGAGCAAGCCGCTGTCGCGCGGCGCCTTCCTGGCCGCCAAGGCGCTGGCGCTGGCGCTGGCCTTCGGGGCCGGGCTGGCCCTGGGCGGCGCGGGCGCCTATTACTACACGGCGCTGCTCTTTGGCGCCCCCAGCCTGGGCGGCTGGCTGGCGCTGAACGGGCTCATGTGGCTCTTTTTCGCCGTCTATATCGCCCTGGCGCTCTTGGGCAGCGTGGTGGCCCGGTCGCAGGCCATGGCCGGGGCGCTGGCCTTTGGCGCGCTGATCGTCGTCGGCGGGCTGGGCTCCGTGCCGCGCCTCGGCGAGTGGATGCCCAGCAAGCTGCTCGCCTGGGGCAGCAGCCTGGCGCTGCACCAGGGGGGCGCCGCCTGGCCCGCGCTGGCCGCGAGCCTGGCGCTCATCGCCGCGGCGCTGCTGGCCGCCTGGGCGATCTTTCGACGGCAAGAGTTGTAAGCGAGGTAAACCATGAAACGAGCGATCCTGAGCGTGTGGGACAAGGCGGGCCTGGTCGAGTTCGCCCGCGAGCTGGCCGGCCTCGGCTTCGAGCTGGTCTCCACCGGCGGCACGGCGCGGGCGCTGGCCCAGGCCGGGCTGCCCGTCACCAACGTCAGCGACGTGACCGGCTTTCCCGAGATCCTCGACGGCCGCGTCAAGACGCTGCACCCCGCCATCCACGGCGGCATCCTGGCCCGCCGCGAGCCCGCCCATCTGGACGAGCTGGCGCGCCACGGCATCGCCCCGGTGGACCTGGTGGTCTGCAACCTGTACCCCTTCGAGGCCACCATCGCCAAGCCCGGCGTGACCCTCGACGAGGTGATCGAGCAGATCGACATCGGCGGCGTCACCCTGCTGCGCGCGGCGGGCAAGAACTATGCCGGGGTCGCCGTGGTGGTGGACCACGCCGATTACGCCACGGTCCTGGGCGAGCTGCGCCGCGACGGCGCCGTCTCGCTGGCCACGCGGCAACGGCTCGCCGTGAAGGCCTTTCAGCACACCGCGCACTATGACGCGGCCATCTCGGGATACCTGGCGACGGCGCTCAAGTAGCTCGGCTCGCCCAATCCGTACGATTCTTTCTGGAGGTAACACTATGCCCGGCACGTTGATTATCGGGGCGCAATGGGGCGATGAGGCCAAAGGCAAGATCACCGACATGCTGGCCAGCAAGGCCGACATCGTGGCCCGCTACCAGGGCGGCGACAACGCCGGCCATACGGTGGTGGTGGGCGGGCAGACCTGGAAGTTCCACCTCATCCCCTCCGGCATCCTTTACCCCCGGGTGTTGTGCGTGCTGGGCAACGGCATGGTCATCAACCCCAAGCGGCTGTGGGAAGAGCTGGATAGCCTCTCCGCTCGCGGCGTGGACATCTCGCCGAGCCGCCTCAAGATCAGCCGCCAGGCCCACCTGATCATGCCCTATCACCTGGCGCTGGACGGCGCCTCCGAGGCCGCCCTCGGCCAGGCCAAGATCGGCACCACCAAGCGCGGCATCGGCCCCGCCTACATGGACAAGATGTCCCGCCAGGGGCTGCGCGCCTGGGACATGCTCCGCCCCGATTTCCGCCAGCGGGTCATCCGCGCCGTGGAGCAAAAGAACATCTGGCTGGAGCGGGTCTATGCCGAGCCGACGCTGGACCCCCAGGCCGTCGCCGACGAGTACGCGGGCTATGCCGAGCGGATGCGCCCCTACATCGCCGACATCTCGCCGCTGCTGTATGACGCCTACGTGGCGGGCAAGGAGCTCCTCTACGAGGGGGGCCAGGGCACGCTGCTGGATATCGACCTGGGCTCCTATCCCTACGTGACCAGCTCGTCCGCTTCGGCGGGCGGCGCCGCGGCGGGGCTGGGGATCGGCCCGCGCTGCATCGACCGCATCATCGGCGTGGCGAAAAGCTACCAGACCCGCGTCGGCTCGGGGCCGTTCCCCACCGAGCTGCTCGACGAGATCGGCGACCACATGGTGGACCGCGGCGCCGAGTTTGGCACCACCACCGGCCGCCGCCGTCGCTGCGGCTGGCTGGACCTGGCCACGCTGCGCTATTCGGCGCGGGTGAACGGCCTCACCGAGATCGCCCTCACCAAGCTCGACGTGCTCAGCGGGCTGAACCGGCTGCGCACCTGCAACGCCTACCAGGTGGGCGGCGAGACCTGGACCGACTGGCCCGCCGATGGCGAGGCGCTGGAGGGCTGCGCGCCGGTCTATGAGGAGCTCCCCGGCTGGGAGGAGGACCTCGCCGTGAGCGCCTGGGAGGAGCTCCCCGCCGAGACCCGCGCCTATATCGCCCACATCGAGCAGCGCGTCGGCGTGCCGGTCAAGCTCATCTCGGTGGGCCCGGACCGCGACCAGACCATCTATCGCTAGCCGGCGAGTGGAGACAACAAAAAGCAGCCTGCTCTTGCGAGCGGGCTGCTTTGGCGAATGGAGGAAAACGGGGCGGCGTTGCCCGGGGGCGCGCTAGATCCGCACCCAGCTCAGGCCGATCAACACCACCGCCAGTCCCGCGGCCCACAACAGCGCCAGGGCGTCCATCTTGAGCCTCCTCCTTCGATGAGTGCGTGCGGGTGACCCCCCAGCCCCCTCGGCTGAGGAGGCTCTGCGACTTGTCGCAGTGTGATTCCAAGATACCCTGGCCGCGTTATCGCGGCGTTGCGGCCCGGTAAAATCTCTGTAAAAACCGGCGGGGGAGCCGCCCTTTGGCCGTCGACGCGGGGCAGGTGCGTCGCGGCCTCGCAATAGACGCCGCCCGCCCGCGAAAGGTTCCATGACCAACCTCGACGACCTGCAAGCGATCTCGTTCGATCTCGACGGCACGCTGGCCACCGCCGAGCTGGATGACGCCGTCTGGTTCGACGAGATCCCCGCGCGCTATGCCGCTCGCCGCGGCCTGGCCCTGGCCGAGTCCCGCGAGCTCGTCTTTGCCGACTATCGCGCCTTGCGCGGGCATCCCCGCTGGACCGACATGGGCTTTTGGTTCGAGCGGCTCGAGCTGGGCGACTGGCGCGAGGCGGCGGAGGGGCTGCGCCACCTGGCCCGCCTTTACCCCGACGCCCTGCCGACGCTCCACGCCCTGCGGGGCCGCTACCGGCTGGTGCTCATCACCCAGGCCGAGCGCAAGTTCCTCGACCTCAAGCTGGCGGTGGAGGGGCTGGGCGGCTATTTCGACGCCGTCTATGCCACCCCCAACGACTTGGGCTCGCTGACCAAGGACGCCGCCATCTATGGCCGGGTGCTGGCCGCGCTGGGGCTGGCGGGGGCGCAGGCGCTGCACGTCGGCGACCACCCGCAGCAGGACGTGGAGGCGCCGCGGCAGGCCGGGTGGCGCGCGCTGCTGCTGGACCGCGCCGGATCGCGCCAAGGGCCCGACGTGATCCGCGATTTGCGCGAGCTCGTTGCGCGATTGGCTGCCTGAGCGGGCCCGCCCCGCGCCCCACGAAAAACGAACCCCCACCCCCCTCCTCGCCGCGAGATCGTCCGTTTCCCCTGCCTGATAAGCTGCGTAGTTGCGATTTATGATATGGTTCAGGTGTGTTGGTACGACAAGGCGCATCTAGCGCGAATTGCACGACGTATATTGACAATCCACTTGACTTGTGCTATACTTTTCCCACAATTACGATCGATAAGGAATCCGGACAGGCGAGCCGGCGAAACCTTGACCTCACCGTTGGGTCGTCCCAGGGCGTTCTGGGATACGTCTGATGGTGGGGTTTTGTGTTCCGGATGGAGGATTTGGTCTATGGAAGTGTTTGACGCGAACCACGTGGATGTGATGACCGAACCGCGGTAGCGGTCCGCAGCGGCGACCCGCCGGTGCGGATAGAGGTCAGGTGCGATCCTGACCCGGGGCCTCGATGCAGAGCACGCTGGCGCTTGCCGGCCGTTGTCCTGCGCGGGGCCCTTTTTCATTTGGGTTGATGGAGGAGCGATGGTTTCGAAACATATCCAGGTCTGCGAAGAGGTCTGTATCGGCTGTCATCTCTGCGAGGTCTATTGCCTCACGGCGCACTCGCGCTACCGCGACGTGGTCAAGGCCCACAAGAAGGAGGCCCAGCGCCCCCTGGCCCGCGTGCGCGTCCAGGAGGACGGCGCCGCCTCGGTGGCGGTGCGCTGCCTCCACTGCGACGACGCCCCCTGCGTCGCCGCCTGCCTCACCGGCGCCATGGTCCGCGACCTGGCCACCGGCGCGGTGCTCAACGACCCCGACCGCTGCATGGGCTGTTGGACCTGCGTCATGGTCTGCCCCCACGGCGCCATCATCCGCGACCCGGAGCACCATCGCATCGTCAAATGCGACCTCTGCCCCGACCTGGAGGCGCCCGCCTGCGTGGCCAACTGCCCCAACAAGGCCCTCACCCTGGCGGTGACGCCATGACCCAATACCTGATCATCGGCAACTCGGCGGGCTCCATCGGCGCGGCGGAGGCGATCCGCCAGGCCGACCCGACGGGCGAGCTCTGCATCGTCTCGGAGGAGGCGCTGCCGGCCTATTCCCGCCCGCAGATCGCCGGCTACCTGGCGGGCGAGGTGGGGCTGGAGCAGGCGCTCTTTCGCCCCCGCGATTTTTACGCCAAGAACAACATCCGCCTGCTGCTCAACCGGCAGGTGGTGGAGCTGGACCGCGCGCGGCAGGTGGCCGTCTGCGCCGATGGCCGCGAGCTGGCCTATGACCGGCT
>JAAYEA010000357.1 GCA_012689325.1 Chloroflexota bacterium | reverse complement strand
GCTTTGACCTTCGCTGCCAGCATCGGGGATTCGCTATACTTGGCGGGGATGGGGGTGGCGGTCACGACCTTCTCTATGGCCACCTGTTTCTCGACCACGACGGTCTCTTTGACGACCTTTTCGACGGGGACCTGCTTTTCGACCACGACCGTCTCTTTGACGATCTTTTCGACGGGGACCTCTTTCTCGATGACCTCCGGGGTCGGCTGCGCGCAGCTTGCCGCTACCACGCCCACGGCCGCCATAGCTGAGGCTCTCAGAAAATCGCGACGGCTCAAGTTCGACCTGGCCATGAGTATCCCTCCTTGGTACCCTAATCGGCGGTAGCCGATCGCCTGCGATCAAAACAGCCGACAAGGCGGTCGCGCTGCTGCCATGGATCGAAAGCCACTTTGCTCCACTGTCCATAGCGCTGCGTCTCTATTCGATGGGCCCGTCCTTTCTCGGCGTGGGGCGCTCGTCCATAGGCCCGGCCCGAGGTTTCGGTGTGGTGGCGCACGGCTTGCCCCACGACCCGGCGGTGCGCGATTTGGGCGACACAAGCGCAGTATAACACGAATGAGGACGCGCCGTCAAGTCAAATGGAGCGCCATGCGTCGCGCCACAGCGCCAAATGGCGCGCACAAAAAAAAGGGGGGCGAACCACGTGGTTCACCCCCAGCATTCCCATATCTCACCGGTTCATCTCGCTTGCTCGCGCGCCTCTAGCGCCAAGTACAACGCCACCGACCCCGCCACCGCCGCGTTCAGCGAGCCGATCCGCCCGCGCATGGGCAGTTGCAGCAACAGGTCGCAGTTCTCCCGGACCAGCCGGCTTAGCCCCTCGCCCTCGCTGCCCACCACCAGCGCCAGCGGCATGTTCAGGTCCACCGCGCCAGGGTCGGCCGAGCCAGGGGCGCGCTCCAGGCCGACGATCCACACGCCCTGCCCCTTGAGCGCCTTGATGGTTTGGGTCAGGTTGGTCACCTGGGCGATGCGCAGGTGCTCCACCGCCCCCGCCGAGGCGTTGCTCACGGCGGGGGTGATCCCCGCCGCGCGGTGGGCCAGCAAAGCGACGCCGTGCACGCCCGCCGCCTCCGCCGTCCGCAGCAAGGTGCCCACGTTCTGCGGGTCCTGCAGCCGGTCCAGGAGCAAGAGCAGGGGCATCTCGGCGCCGGCCTTGGCGCCCTGCACGATCTCGTCCCAATCGGCGTAGGGGTAATCCGAGACCTCGGCGGCGACCCCCTGATGGTTCGCCCGAGCGCAGAGGCTATCCAGCCGGTCGCGCCGCACCTGGCTCACCCGCAGCCGCGCTTGCTCGGCCAGCCGCAGGATCTGCCCCACGTCGCCGCCCTGGTGAACGCCCTCGGCGAGCCACACCTGCTGAAACCGGCGGCGGCCCGCGCGCAACGCCTCCAACACGGCGTGGTGGCCGTAAAGCGTCTCCGCCATGCGACTAACGCTCCAGGTACCGCCAGGACGAGCCGTCCGGCGAATCCTGAACCTGGATGCCCAACTCGGTGAGCTGGTCGCGCACATAGTCGGCCATGGCCCACTGCTTGGCGCCGCGCAGCTTGGAGCGCGTCTCCACCAGCAGGTCGGCCAGCTTGGCCGAAAGGTCGGCCCGGCCCTCGTCCTCCAGCGCGTCGGGGATGATGCCCAGCACATCGCCGCCCAACTGGCGATAGGCCTGATCCAGCGCCGCCAGGTCGCCTGTTGTCAGCGCTTTGCCCGAGGCCAGCAGCGTGTTCGCGTCGCGGGTCAGGTCATAGAGCGTGCCCAGCGCGCCCGGGGTGTTAAAGTCGTTGTCCATGGCCTCCTCAAAGGCCGCGCGGGCCTTGGCCACCAGCTCGACCACCTCCGCCGAGGCCTCGCCCTCGGGGGCCTGGGACAGCCGCTGCCGGATGGACCGGACCGCGCCCCAGATCCGCTGCCGCCCCTTCTCCGCCCCATCCAGCGCCTCGTCGGTCATGTCCAGCCGGCTGCGATAGTGAGCGGTCAGGATAAAGAGGCGGATGGTCATGGGGTCGTATAGCTCGTAAGCCTGGCGCAACGTGACAAAGTTGCCCAGCGACTTGTGCATCTCCTCGCCGCGGATGAACAACATGCCGTTATGCAGCCAGTAGGTGCAGAAGGGCACGCCCTCCGCCGCCTCGCTCTGGGCGATCTCGTCCTCGTGATGGGGGAACTTGTTCTCCATGCCGCCGCAGTGGATATCGAACGGCTGCCCCAGGTACTTGGTGGACATGGCCGAGCACTCCACATGCCAGCCCGGATAGCCCCAACCCCACGGGCTGTTCCACTTCATGATATGCTCCGCCGTGGCCTTTTTCCACAGGGCAAAGTCCGCCGGATGGCGCTTGTCGCCCTCCACTTCCACGCGGGTGCCCGCCTCGGTCTCTTCGATGCGCCGCCCGGAGAGCTTGCCGTATTGCTCATACTTGGGGACGTCGAAATAGACGTTGCCATCCACCTCGTAGGCATAGCCCCGGGCGATCAGCTTTTTGATCAGCTCGATCTGCTCCGGGATGTGGCCGCTGGCGCGCGGCGAGATGTCCGGCCGCGTCACGTTCAGGCGGTCCATGTCCTCGAAAAAGCGCCGGGTGAAGCGCTCCACCAGCTCCATGGGCTCCACCCGCTCCCGCGCCGCACCCTTGAGGATGCGGTCCTCGCCGGAATCCAAAAGGTGCCCGACGTCGGTGATGTTTTCCACGTGCCGGACCTGGTAGCCCTTGTAGCGGAAATAGCGCACCACCACATCAAAGTTGACGTAGGTCTTGCCGTGGCCGACGTGCGCATCGGCATACACCGTGGGGCCGCACACATAGATGTGCACCCGCCCGTCGGTCACCGGCTTGAACTCCTCGTCTTGCCTCGTCAACGAGTTATAGAGCCGCAAAGCCATCTGCTTGTCCTCCTCTGTGTTGAGGTTCTGCTATCTGGAGCTGTGCCCTTCCAACTGGGCAAAGATCATGCGCCCGGCGACGGTCTGCAGGACGCGCGTGACGACGACGTTGATCTCTTGGCCGATGTGGCGGCGACCATCCTCCACCACCACCATGGTGCCGTCGTCCAGGTACCCGACCCCCTGGCCGGGGTCCTTGCCCTCCTGGATCACCTGCACCGCGATGGTCTCGCCGGGCAGCACAACCACCTTGACCGCGTTGGCCAGCTCGTTGAGGTTCAGCACCGGCACGCCCTGCAACTCGGCCACGCGGTTGAGGTTATAGTCGTTGGTCATCACCGGGCACTGCAAAAGCCGCGCCACCTTGATCAGCTTGCTATCGACCTCCTGGACCTCCCTGGCGTCGATATCCGAGATCTCGATGGGCACGGGGGTATCCCTTTGCAGCGTGTTCAGGATATCCAGGCCGCGCCGCCCCCGGTTGCGGCGCAGCGCGTCGGGCGAGTCGGCGATGTGCTGCAACTCGTCCAGCACAAAGCGCGGCACCACCAGGGCGCTGTTGATGAACCCCGTCTGACACAGGTCGGCGATCCGCCCATCGATGATCACGCTGGTATCCAGCAAGATGCGGTTCTCTTTGGAGAGCAGCCCCTCGCGGGACATGCGCATCCCGATGGTGTTAAAGATGTCCTTCTCCCTGAGCACCATGACGCTGACGCTCAGCAAGCTAAAGATGATGGCAAAGACGAAAGGCAGCACCTCTCCCCAGGCTCCGGGGAGCAGCGAAACGGGCAGGGCCAAGAGAGCCGAGATAACCAGGCCGATGATCAGGCCGACGATAGCAGCGATCAGATGATGAGCGGGAACCTGGCGAATCTTGGCGCTGGCCCAGGAGAAGGGGCGCGTCGTGAAATAAGGCGCGAGCACCAGGCCCAACCCTGCGCCCGCCAACGCCAGCGCGAACACGTACGTGAGGACTGGGGGCTCCGGCTGGGCCTTGGCCACCAGAAACTCACCGGCCTGCCAGCCCACGAACCCGCCGATAACCATGCCGATTAAACGAATGATGAATTCCAGACTCATGAATAATGGCCTCCTAGGGCATACGGCATCCGATGCCGCACCGGCACATGTGCCGCACCGGCACGTGTGCCGCACCGGCACGTGTGCCGCAATAGCCTCTATTCAGTTGTATAGCGGGATCGAGTCGTCACCTCCTTGGCTGCTGGACTCGCCGGACCAGCCCGAGCGCTAGCGCCCCAGCGCGATGTCCAGCGCTTCCATCAGGGAACGCGCGCCGACCGGCTCGATCTCGGGCGGCACGTCCTTTTTCCTGAGGCTGGCCCGCGGCAAAAGGCACCGCTTGAACCCCAGCTTGGCCGCCTCCTTCAGGCGGCGCTCGATCTGCGTCACCGAGCGCAACTCGCCCGACAGGCCGATCTCGCCCACGATGGCCAGGTCGGGCGCCACCGGCGCGTTGCGGAAACTGGAGGCGATGGCCGTCGCCACCGCCAGGTCCACCGCGGGCTCGTTGATGCGCAACCCGCCCACGACGTTCACAAAGACGTCCTGGTTGGAGAGGTTCAGGCCCACCCGCTTGCTGAGCACCGCCACCAGCAGAAGCAGGCGGTTGGCATCCACGCCATTCGCCGTGCGGCGAGGAAAGCCCAGGCTGGTGATGCTGGTGAGGGCCTGTATCTCCACCAGCAGCGGGCGGGTGCCCTCCAGCGTGACCGCCGTGGCCGAGCCGGAGGCGTCCGCCAGGCGCTCGGAGAGAAAGACCTCGGACGGGTTGCTGACCTCGCGCAGGCCCTCGGCGTCCATCTC
>JAAYEA010000356.1 GCA_012689325.1 Chloroflexota bacterium | reverse complement strand
GCCGGGCTTTGTGCGGCTGTGCGGCGTGGCGCACGAGGTGGGGGTCAAGGTCTTTATGCACTCGTGCGGCAAGATGACCAGCATCATCCCCGACCTGATCGAGGCCGGCATCGACGTGCTGCAGTTCGACCAGCCGCGCATCCACGGCCTGGATACGCTGGCGCAGTGGTCGGGCCAGGTCACCTTCTGGTGCCCGGTGGACATCCAGAGCACCCTGCAGACGCGAGACTCGGTGCTCATCGAGGCCGATGCCCGCGAGATGATCGCCAAGCTGGGCAATCAGGGAGGTGGGTTCATCGCCGGGTACTATGGCGGGAACGAGGCCATCGGCATCACCCCCGAGATCCAGGAGCTGGCCTGCAAGGCCTTTGTCAAATATGGCTGGTACAAGAACAAGGCGTAGCCAGGCGCCCCCGCTAGAGCGACGGCAGGCCCAGGATACCGGACCCCACCAGGAACTGGGCCGCGGCGATGATCAGCACCAATACAGCGGCAGAGCGGGTGTAGCCGCGCGGCTCCATGTTCAGCAGGCCCCAGGCCAGGCAGGCCATCATGCCCGCCAGGACCACGATCCAGGTCTGGGCGCTGAGCGCGCCCCACGGCGCCAAGAGGCCCAGCAGCCAGATGACCTGCAGCGCGCTGAGCGACAGCAGCCCCAGAGCCAGCGGCATCTCCCGCTGCTCCCAGGAGCGAAACGCTTGATAGATCGCCAATGCCAGCAATGCGATGCTGGCCAGGGACATCAGGTCGAAACGAGGCACAGCTCTCCTCCCCAGCACATTCTAGCCAGATGATAGAGTAGCATATTTCGCCTGCGCCCGATTGTCAAAACGGGGCGCAACCCGTATAGGAGGTACCCCATGCCTTACCCCACGTTGGAGCTGGATGGCATCCACACCTATCCCATCAAGGACCGCCGCAACCTGGTCACGGGCAAGGACCTGATCGGGCCGGATAGCCCCTGCCCGCCCTTCGAGAGCGCCGATCTGGCCCAGGTGGCCCGCGCCATCGCCCAGGCCCGGCGCGCCGGACGCCCTGTGCTCTGCATGCTCGGCGCTCATGTGATCAAATGCGGCCTCGGGCCGCTGCTGATCGAGCTGATGCGACGGGGCATCTTCACGCACCTGGCCACCAACGGCGCCGGCTCGATCCACGATACCGAGCTGGCCCTGATCGGCGAGACCAGCGAGGACGTGGCGGATAGCATCGAGACCGGCAGCTTTGGCATGGCCGAGGAGACCAGCGCCCTGATCAATGGCGCCGTGCAGGCTGGCCAGCGGGCGGGGCTGGGATATGGCGAGGCCGTCGGGCAGATGATCGCCACCGACCCGCGCTTTGCGCACCGCGATATCAGCGTCTTTGGCCAGGCCTATCTGCTGCGCGTGCCGGTGACGGTGCACATCTGCATCGGCACCGATATCATCCACCAACACCCTTCGGTGGATTTCGCGGCGCTGGGCTGGGCCAGCGGCCAGGATTTCAAGGTCTACTGCAAGACGGTGAGCGAGCTGGAGGGCGGGGTGTTCCTCAATTTCGGCTCGGCGGTATTGGGGCCGGAGGTCTTTCTCAAAGCCCTGTCCATCGCGCGCAACCTGGGGTACACCGTCTCGCACATCACCACCGCCAATCTCGACATCCTGCCGCTCAAGGGCGACTACCACGCCAAGGTGGGGTACGATAACCCCGAGTACTATTACCGGCCGCGCAAGAACATCGTCAACCGCCCCACCTCGCTGGGCGGGCAGGGCTTTCACATCACCGGCGACCACGTGCAGACCCTCCCCAACCTCTACCGGCTGGTCCGCCAGGAGTTGGGTACATTTTAACACAACTCTAATACGGTGGCGGGATATTTTTATGATGTCTTAATAACCCTTGTGTATCATAGAGCCAGACCGGAATGGTTCCTCCTTGCCGATACGTCCGGTCACACTTTCGAATCTTGAGGGGGTTCGAGAGTCAATTTCATACTAACCTCAACGCTCCTCGTTGGATTGAAGTGTCCCCGAATCCAACGAGGAGTCTTTTTATGCCGGTCGCGTCAATTGACCCTCCCCCTGGTCCGTGCTATAATCGCCTTGGTGCAGTCCGCATACTAGACTTGGCAGGGGCAAGCGTGAGCGAGATCGTGGTCATTGGCAGCCTGAACATGGACCTGGTGGTCAGGGCGCCCCGGTTGCCCTCCCCCGGCGAGACGGTCCGCGGCGAAGCCTTCCGCACCATCCCCGGCGGCAAGGGCGCCAATCAGGCGGCGGCCATCGCCCTGCTCGGCCAGCCCGTGACCATGCTCGGGCGCGTCGGCGACGACGCTTTCGGCGAGCAATTGGCCCAGAACCTGGGCGCCAAGGGCGTCGATCCGGCCCACCTCCTGGCCACCGTAGGGGTCGCCACGGGCACCGCCACGATCATCGTGGACGCCGCCGGCCAGAACAGCATCGTCATCGCGCCAGGGGCCAATGGGCAGGTGACGCCGCAGGACGTGGACGATTGCGACGGATTGCTGCGCCAGGCGCGTTACCTGGTGTTGCAGCTCGAGATCCCCCTGGAAACCGTGGCGCATGCCATCGACAAGGCCGCTCGCCATGGCGTGCAGGTTGTGCTCAACCCCGCCCCCGCCGCCCAGCTCCCCGCGCGCCTGCTGAGCCGGGTCCGCTATCTCGTGCCCAACGAATCCGAGGCCCAATGGCTCACCGGCCTGCCCGTCAGCGACGCGGGCTCGGCGGCGCGCGCCGCCGACCGGCTGCGCCAGCAAGGCGCCCACACGGTGATCATCACCCTGGGCAGCCAGGGCGCCTACGTCGCCTCGCCGGACGGATCCTTCCACATGCCCGTCCCCGAGGTTACCGTGGTGGACACCACCGCGGCGGGCGACGCCTTCATCGGCGGGCTGGTCGTGGCGCTGAGCCGCGGCCTCTCGTTGCGCGACGCCGTCCGCTATGCCAGTTGCGCCGGCGCCCTGGCGGTGACCCGCTTTGGCGCTCAGACCTCGCTCCCCTCCGGCGCCGAGGTGGAGCGGCTTTTCCAGGCGTTTCGGCCTGCTTAACCGACCACAACACGCGGAGGTACCGTGAAGACAGATATCTGCATCATCGGAGGCGGCCCCGGCGGCTATGTCGCCGCGCTGCGAGCGGCCCAATTGGGCGCGCAGGTGACGCTGGTGGAGCGCGAGCACCTGGGCGGCGTCTGCCTGAACGTCGGTTGCATCCCGACCAAGGCTCTGTTGCGCAGCGCCGAGGTTTACCAACTCGTCCGCGACGCCGCCAAGTTCGGCGTGACCGCCGGCGAGCCGGGGATCGACTGGCCGGCGATGCAGGCGCGCAAGGCGGAGGTGGTCAAGCGCCTGGTGTCGGGCGTGGGCGTGCTGCTGGACAAGGCCGGCGCCACCGTGCTCCACGGGCATGGCCGCTTCCTCTCCCCACACACGCTGGCCGTGGAAGGCCCAGGGGTCAGCGAGCGCGTGGAGGCGACCCATTTCCTCATCGCCACCGGCTCGCGCCCGGCCTCCATCCCCGTGCCCGGCCTGGAGTCCCCCGCCGTATTGGATAGCACCGGCGCGCTGGAGCTGTCGCAGTTGCCCGCCAGCCTGATCGTCATCGGCGGCGGCGCGGTGGGCGTCGAGTTCGCCAGCCTCTATGCCGCCCTGGGCGTGCAGGTGACGGTGATCGAGATGCTGCCGCGGTTGCTGCCGCGCATGGAGGCCATGCTGGGCAATACCCTGGAGCGCTCGCTCAAGCGCCGCAAGATCAAGGTGCTCACCGACACGCGGATGAAAGAGGTGCGCGACAAGGGCGGGCTCCTGGAAGTGGACGTGGAGATCAAATCCGGCGCGCAGACCCTGCAAGGAGAAAAGTTGCTGGTGGCGGTGAGCCGCCGGCCCAACGTGGAGAACCTGGGTCTGGAGGAGGCGGGGGTGCAGTACAGCCGCCGGGGCGTCCCGGTGGACGAGAACCTCCGCACCAACGTGCCGCACATCTATGCCATCGGCGACGTGGTCGGCGGGATCATGCTGGCCCATTGGGCCTCGCACATGGGCGTGGCGGCGGCCGAGAACGCCCTGGGCGGCCACGTCCGCGTGAGCGAGGAGGCTATCCCCAGTTGCGTCTTTACCATGCCGGAAGTGGCCAGCGTCGGGCTGAGCGAAGAAGAGGCGCGGGCCAAGGGCTACGATGTGGTGACCGGCGAGTTCCCCTTCTTGGCCAACGGCAAGGCGCTGGCCCAGGGCGAGACCGAGGGGAGCGTCAAGGTGGTCGCCGAGGCCAAGCACGGCCAGGTCCTCGGGCTGCACATCATCGGCCCCCATGCCAGCGACTTGATCGCGCCCGGCGGCCTGGCCCTGGCGCTGGAGGCGACGCTGGACGAGTTGAAAGAGACCATGATGGCGCATCCGACGCTGAGCGAGGCCGTGGCCGAGGCGGCGCTGGACGCGCTGGGCATTCCGCTGGCGGTGCCGGCGAGGAAACTGAAACGTTAGGGCGCCGCATCGAGACCCGCAGCGCCTATTTCGAGGATCATCACGCTCAGAGACGAAGGGAGATCACGATCATGGCCAAGTTCGAACGCGAGTATGCCCTCCTGGCCGAGCGGCTGACCGAGCGCGGCGTCAACGTGGAGGACGTCAAGAAAGCCCTGAAGGCGCAAAAGGTGGAGACCCCTTCCTGGGGCTATGGCGATTCGGGCACGCGGTTCAAGGTCTTTCGCCAGCCCACCGCGGCGCGCACCGCCTATGAAAAGTTTGCCGACGCGGCGCAGGCGCACAAGTACACCGGCATCTGCCCCTCGGTGGCGATCCACATCCCCTGGGACAAGGTGCCGAGCTTCAGCGAGCTGCAAGCCTACGCCAAGAGCCTGGGCGTGAGCATCGGCGCCGTCAACCCCAACGTCTTTCAGGACGACGAGTACAAGCTGGGCAGCTCCTGCAACCCGGACCCCAAGATTCGCCGCCAGGCCACCGACCACCTGCTCGAATGCGTGGTGATCGCCCGCGAGGTCGGCTCCAAGGTCCTCAGCCTCTGGTTCGCCGATGGCACCAACTATCCGGGCCAGGACCACATGCGCTCCCGCAAGCGCCGGCTGCACGAAAGCCTGGCCGAGATGTACAAGGCGCTGGACCCGGACATGCGCATGATGATCGAGTACAAGTTCTTCGAGCCGGCCTTTTACCAGACCGATCTTGGCGATTGGGGCATGGCCTACACCTTTGCCACCAAGCTCGGCAAGCAAGCGCAGGTGCTCATCGACCTGGGCCACCACCCGCTTGGCACCAACATCGAGCAGATCGTGGCCTTTTTGCTGGACGAGGGCAAGATGGGCGGGTTCCACTTTAACTCGAAAAAGTTCGGCGACGATGACCTCACCGTCGGCTCCATCAACCCCTACGAGCTGTTCCTGATCTACAACGAGCTGGTGGATGGCGAGCTGGACCCGAGCACGCGCGCCTGCGCCCGCGACGTGGCCTACATGATCGACCAATCGCACAACATCAAGGGCAAGATCGAGGCCACCATCCAGTCGCTGATGAACCTGCAAGTGGCCTATGCCCAGGCGCTCTTGGTGGACCGCAAGGCGCTCAAGGCCGCCCAGTTGGAGGGGCGCGTGGTGGACGCCGAGAACACGCTGCTGGACGCCTATCGCACCGACGTGCGGCCGCTCTTGGCCCAGGTGCGCGTCGAGATGGGCCTCGACCCCGACCCACTGGCCGCCTTCCGCGCCAGCGGCTATCTGGCCAAGATCGCCGCGGAGCGCCAGGCTGGGGGCGCGGCGGATTCCGGTTACCCGGGCGCGTAGCGAGCGAAGGAGATCAAGATGACTCGTGATGGTCTGAAGACATACAAGGCCGCCCAGGCTCCGCTGCCGGCCACCATGTGGCTCTGGCCGCTCTATGGGGCCGGCTTTGAGAACCTGGGCGTGGACGGCAAGCCCATCCAGGCGCCCGTGCCGAGCTATGGGCCGGACGAGCTGCTGGTGCGCCATGATGCGGTGGGGCTCTGCTTCTCCGACGTCAAGGTGATCCGCGCCGGCGACCAGCACCCGCGCCTGCAGGGCCGGGACATGAAGGCCAAGCCCGTGGTCCTGGGCCACGAGGTGGCGCTGACTATCGTCGGCGTGGGCGAGAACCTGAAGGGCAAGTTCAAGGTCGGCGAGCGGTACATCATCCAGGCCGACATCTATGTGGGGGGCAAGACCTTCGCCTATGGCTATGTGTTGCAGGGCGGCCTCTCCCAGTACAATGTGCTGGGCGAGGAAGCGCTGAACGGCGACGAGGGCTGCTACCTGCTGCCGATTCACAAGGACCTTTCCTACGCCTCGGTGGCGCTCACCGAGCCGTGGGCCTGCGTGGAGGCGGTGTACCACATCCCCTACCGCACGACCTGGCAAGAGGACGGGGTGGTCTGGTTCATCGGCACGGCGCAGAGCAAAAGCGCCTATACCCTGGGCCAGCCCTGGGCTGCGGGCCAAAAGCCCCGCCTGATCATCGCCACCGACGTCCCCGCCGCCTTGCTGGGGACGCTCAAGGCGCAGGCAGCCCAGTGGGGCATCCCCCTCAAGGAGATGAACCAACTCTCCGAGGCGACCTATGGCGAGGTCAAGGCCGCGACCGAGGGCGAGGGGGTGAACGACATCATCATCCTCGGCGCCGATGCGGACATCACCGAGAAGGCCATGACCCTGATGGCCGTCCGCGGGACGCTGAACTTGGTGGCTGAGCAGCCGATGCAGCGCGCCGTGCAGGTGGACGTGGGGCGGGTGCATTATGACTGGCTGCAACTGATGGGCGCCCAAGGGACCGACATCTCGAAGGGCTATGCGCCCATCCGCACCGAGGTCAAGCCCGGCGGCAAGGCCTGGTTCGTGGGCGCGGCGGGCCCGATGGGCCGCATGCTGGTCCAGTACACCCTCGAGTCGGCGGGCAAGCCGGCCGTGGCCGTGGCCCATGACCTGGTCACCTGGCGGCTGGACGACCTGAACGAGAAACTCGCGCCCATCGCCGAGGCCAACAGCGTGAACCTGATCGCGCTGAGCCAGGAGGGCATGGCGGCCGAGGCGTTCCACGCCCGGCTAAACGAGATCGCGCCGCAGGGCTTTGACGACATTGTGGTGCCGGCGCCCACGCCGCGCGCCGTGGAAGGGGCCATGGCCCACCTGGCGGAGAACTGCACCGTGTGCATCTTTGCCGGGCTTTCGCGCGGGACCATGGCCACGCTGGACCTGACGCCGGTCTATCGGCGCGGCGTGCGCTTTACCGGCAGCAGCGGCTCCAGCATCCTGGATATGCAGCGCACCCTGGAGCGCGCCGAGAGCGGCCATCTCTTCCCCGAGCAGGTCGTGGCCGCCGTCGCCAGCCTGGGCGGCGCCAAAGACGGGCTCGATGCCGTCGCCACCGGGCGCTTTTCCGGCAAGGTGGTCATCTATCCCCAGATCGCGGACTTGCCGGTCACGCCCCTGGACAAGCTGGGCGAGCGGCTGCCCAAGGTGGCCAAACTGCTGAGCAAAAGCGGGGCCTGGACCAAGGCCGCCGAGGAAGAGCTGTTGCGCGAGATGCTGCCGCAGGACTGAGCGACAAGAGGTGAGGAGCGAACCATGAGAACCTTGGAAGATCGCATCGCCATCGTCACCGGCGCGGGGCAGGGGCTCGGCGCCGCCCTGGCGCAACGGCTGGCCCGCGAGGGCGCGCACGTCATCGTCGCCGATATCGTGGCCGAGAACGCGGCCAAGGTCGCGGCGGAGATCGCGGCCACCACGGACCGCCGCGCCATCAGCGTGCGCGTGGATGTGACCAAAGAGGACCAGGTGGAGAGCCTGGTCAAACAGGCGGTGGAGACCTTTGGCCGGTTGGACATCATGGTCTCCAACGCCGGCATCCTGAAGGCGTTCGACATCACCGAGTTCCCCGCCGATGCCTGGCGGCAGGTGATCGAGGTCAACCTGGTGGGCTATTTCCTCTGCGCCAAGGCCGCGGCCAAGGTCATGGTGGAGCAGAAAAGCGGCGCCATCATCCAGATCAACAGCAAATCGGGCAAGAAGGGGAGCTTCCGGAACTCGGCCTATGCCGCCAGCAAGTTCGGCGGCGTCGGGCTCACCCAGAGCGTCGCCCTGGACCTGGCGCCCTTTGGCGTGCGGGTGAACGCGGTCTGTCCCGGCAACCTGCTGGACTCGCCGCTCTGGCAGGATAGCCTGTACGAGCAGTACGCCCGCCGCCTGGGCATCACCAAGGAGCAGGTGCGGCAAAAGTACCTGGATCAGGTGCCCATGGGGCGCGGCTGCACCTATGACGACGTGGCCAATGTGGTGGTCTTTTTGGCCTCGGATCAGTCCAGTTACATGACCGGCCAAGCGATCAATGTCACGGGCGGGCAAGAGATGAGATAGCGGAGGCAGGGCCGGGCGGCTCTCCCAGCGCCCGGCCTTCCCTGTCGCAAGGAGCGAGAGCCATGTCTGCGACCACGAACTATGTCGCCTTTGATCTGGGCGCCGATAGCGGCCGCGCCGTGGTGGGGCGGCTGGACGGCGGCAAGCTGGTGCTGAAGGAACTGCACCGCTTCCCCAACGGACCCGTGCGCGTCCTGGGCGCCCTGGGCCGCGACCATTTGCACTGGGATATCCTGCGCCTCTTTGCCGAGATGAAGGCGGCGCTGGCCCGCTATGTGGGCGAGTATGGCCCGCAGCTCACCGGCATGGGCGTGGACACCTGGGGCGTGGATTTCGGCCTGCTGGACGCCCAGGGGGCGCTGCTGGGCTACCCCTACCATTATCGCGACCAGCGCACCGAGGGCATGTTCGAGCAGGCCTTCCGGCGCGTGCCCCGCGAGGAGGTTTTCGAGCGAACCGGCATCCAGTTCATGGAGATCAACACCCTCTACCAGTTGCTCTCCATGACCCTGAGCAAATCGCCCGCCCTGGACCTGGCCGACCGCCTGCTCATGATCCCCGACCTGCTCAACTATTGGCTGACGGGGCGCAAGGTCTGCGAGTTCACCGACGCCACCACCACCCAGTTCTACGATCCCCGCAAGAAAGGCTGGTCCGCCGAGCTATTGCACAAGCTGGGCATCCCCACCCACTTTTTAGGCGAGATCGTGGAGCCGGGCACCGTGCTCGGGCCACTGCACCCGGCGGTGCGGGAGGAGACCGGATTGGGCGAGGTGCGGGTAATCGCGCCGGCCTGCCACGATACCGGCTCGGCGGTGGCCGCCGTCCCGGCCCGCGGAAAGAACTATGCCTACATCAGCTCGGGGACGTGGTCGCTGGTGGGCGCGGAGGTGGCCGAGCCGATCATCACGGCCGAAAGCCTCACCTACAACTTTACCAACGAGGGCGGCGTCTGCGGCACCTTCCGCTTCCTCAAGAACATCATGGGCCTGTGGCTGGTGCAGGAATGCCGCCGGGCCTGGGCGCGGGAGGGCCGGCAGTTCACCTATGACGAACTGGACGACCTGGCCGCCAAGAGCGCGCCCTTTGTCGCGCTCATCGAGCCCAACGACGGCGCCTTCTTGCGGCCCGGCGATATGCCGGCCCGTATCCAGGAATACTGCCAGCGCACCGGCCAGCCCGTCCCGCAAGGTGAGGGGGCGATCATCCGCTGCGTGATGGAGAGCCTGGCCTTCAAATACCGCTGGGCGGTGGAGAGCCTGGAAAAGGCCACCGGCCGCCGGGTGGAATCCATCAACATCGTCGGCGGCGGCGCCCGCGACAAGCTATTAAGCCAGTTCACCGCCGACGCGACCGGCCGCCCCGTCACCGCGGGGCCGTTCGAGGCCACCGCCATCGGCAATATCCTGATGCAGGCCCTGGCCTGCGGCGATATCGCGACATTGGAGGAGGGGCGCGAGGTGGTGCGGCGCTCCTTTGACGTGACCACCTACGAGCCGCAACACCCCGAGCGGTGGGAAGGGCCGTATGCGCGCTATTCGAGCTTGACCACATCGGAATAGAATCGAGGACGAGATGGATCAAAAGAGGTTCGCCGAGTTTCGAGATCAATATCAGGAGCAAGAGCCCTCCAAGGCAGAGATGCTCACCTGGCTGCGCCAAATGTGGGAGATCCGCATCTTTGAGGACACGGTGTATGACCTGCTGGGGCAGAACAAGATCAAGGGCGCTTCGCACCTTTATGCCGGGCAAGAGGCCGTGGCGGTGGGCGCGGTCAGCGCCATCCGCGACGACGACCTGATCACCAGCACCCACCGCGGCCATGGGCACTGCCATGCCCGCGGCGACAGCCTGACGCCGGGCGTGGAGGCCAAGCAGGAGCACCTGAACAAGATGATGGCCGAGCTGTGCGGCCGGTCGACGGGCTACTGCAAAGGGCGCGGCGGCTCGATGCACATCGCCGACGTGGAACGCGGCAACCTCGGCGCGACGGGCATCGTCGGCGGCAATATCCCCGTGGCCACCGGCGCGGCCATCGCCATCCAGATGCGCAAAGAGGACCGCGTCGTGCTCTGCTTCTTTGGCGACGGCGCCTCCAACACCGGCAACTTTCACGAGGCGCTGAACCTGGCCTCCACCTGGTGCCTGCCGGTGGTCTATATCGTGGAGAATAACCTCTATGGCATGTCCGTGCCCTTCCGCTGCGCCTCCGCCAAGCTGGACATCGCCGATCGGGCCTGCGCCTATGGCATCCCTGGCCAGGTGGTGGACGGCATGAACGTGCTGGCCGTGCGGGCGGCCATCTCGGAGGCGGTGGAGCGCGCCCGCCGCGGCGAGGGCCCCTCGCTCATCGAGTGCAAGACCTACCGCTATTACGGCCATTCCCGCTCCGACCCGCGGGCGTACCGCACCAAGGAGGAGGAGGCCGACTGGCACGCCAAGGATTCCATCGAGGCGCTGCGCGACTTTATGGTCGAGGCAGGGATCGCCACCAGGGAAGAGCTGGACGCCGTCGAGTCCGCCGCGGAAAAAGCCATCGGCGCCTCGGTGGATTTCGCCCTGGGCTCGCCGTTCCCGGCGCCCGAAGAGGTGGAGCAGGACGTTTATGCGCCGTCCATCTTTACCGCCGCGGATATAGAGAAGGAGCGCCAGCTCCGGGGGCGGGTGCGCAAGGGCGAAAAGGTGCGCGAGGTCACCTATGGGCAGGCGCTGGTGGAAGCGATGCGCGAAGAGATGAAGCGCGACGAGCGCGTGTTCATCATGGGCGAGGATGTGGGGCTCTATGGCGGCGCCTATGGCGCGACCAAGGGGCTCTTTAACGAGTTCGGCCCCGAGCGCGTGCGCGACACCCCCATCTCGGAGGCCACCATCGCCGGCAGCGCTGTGGGCGCGGCCATGGCGGGAATGAGGCCGGTGGCCGAGATCATGTACGTGGACTTTACCCCGCTGGCCATGGACCAGCTCGCCAACCAGGGGGCCAAGAACCGCTACATGTTTGGCGGCAAGACCATGGTGCCCCTGGTGGTCCGCACCGAGGGCGGGGCCGGCCGCTCCATCGCCGCCCACCACTCGCAGAGCCTGGAGGCGCTGTGGCTGCACTTCCCGGGCATCTATGTGGCCATGCCCGCCACGCCCTATGACGCCAAGGGCCTGCTCAAGGCCGCCATCCGCGACAACAACCCGGTGATGTTCATCGAGCACAAGATGCTCTATAACCAGAAGGGGCCCGTGCCCGAAGAGGATTACGTCATCCCCTTCGGCGTGGCCGATATCAAGCGCGAGGGCACGGACGTCACCGTGGTGGCCTATTCGCGCATGGTGTATCGCGCGCTGGAGGCCGCCGAGGCCCTGGCCAAAGAGGGCATCAGCGTGGAGGTCATCGACCCGCGCACCCTCAAGCCGCTGGACCTGGACACCATCGTCCAGTCGGTGAAAAAGACCGGGCGCATCGTGGGCGTCTCCGAGGGGTACAAGACCGGCAACTTTGTCAGCGAGCTCTTTACGCTGATCAACGAGGTCGCCTTTGACTGGCTGGACGCGCCCATGGCCCGCGTCACCGCGCTGGACGTGCCGGTGCCCATGGCCGAGACGTTGGAGGACGTGGCGGTGCCCACCACCGCCTCGATCATCGCGGCGATCCGTCAAGTGCTGCGGTAGGGGGGCATCATGGCGTATGAAGTGATCCTGCCCAAGCTGGGCGAGACCCTGGAAGAGGGCACCATCCTCGAGTGGTACAAGAAGGAAGGCGATTCCGTCAAGCGCGGCGAGCCGCTCTTTCAAGTCGAATCGTACAAGGCCGCGCAGGACGTCGAGGCCTCGCGCAGCGGCACGCTGCTCAAGATCTTGCACGGCGCGGGGTCCAACCTGCCCGTGTTGACGGTGCTGGCGCTCATCGGCGAGCCCGGCGAGGACATCTCGTCCTACGTCCCCGGCGGCGCGCCCGCCGCTGCCCAACCCGCGGAGGCCAAGGCCGCAGCGCCCGCCGAGCCGATGGCCGCCGCGGCGGAAGCGACGCCTGCCGCCCCGGGCCGCCTCTTTGCCTCGCCGCGCGCCCGCAAGCGCGCCGCCGAGGAGGGCGTGGAGCTTCAGTGGGTGACCGGAACCGGACCCGAGGGCCGCATCGAGGAGCGGGATGTGCTGAGCTGGCTGGCGTCGCAGCCCAAGGCCACGCCGCTGGCCCGCAAGCTGGCCGCCGAGGCCGGCCTGGACCTGCGGACCATCGCCGGCGTCGAGGGGCGCATCGAGGCCGCCGACGTGGAGCGCGCGCTGGCAGCGCCATCCCAGATGGCGGCCAAGCCCCAGCCCGCGGTCACCGTGCAGCCGCCCGCCGCGGCGCAGCCCGCCGCCGCCCCGGTGGCCCCGGCCGCCGCCGTGCCGCTCACTGGCCTGCGCGGCATCATCGCCCGGCGCATGGCGGGGAGCCACCTCACCACCGCGCCGGTGACGCTCACCATGGAGGCAGACGCCACGACGCTGGTGGCCGTCCGCGAGGAGCTGAAAGCCGCGCTGGCCCAGGAGCTCGGCTTCAATATCGGCTACAACGACCTGCTGGTCAAGGTGGCGGCCAAGGCGCTGCGCGAGTTCCCCTACATGAACGCGCGGCTGGTGGAGGAGGGCGGCAAGGCCGAGATCCGCCAGTTGCCCGAGGTGCATATGGGCGTGGCCGTGGACGCCGAGCGCGGCCTGCTGGTCCCCGTGATCCGCAACGCCGACGCCCGCACCCTGCGCGAGGTGGCGGTGGAGCTGCGCGCGCTGGTGCAGCGGGCCCGCGAGGGCAAGTCGCTCGCCGACGACCTGCTCGGCGGCACCTTTACCATCACCAACCTGGGGATGTACGAGGTGGATGCCTTCACGCCGATCATCAACCAGCCCGAGGCGGCGATCCTGGGCGTGGGGCGCATCGCCCAGCGCCCCGCCGTGGTGGACGGGCAGCTCGCCATCCG
>JAAYEA010000355.1 GCA_012689325.1 Chloroflexota bacterium | reverse complement strand
CAGATCAGCAGGTCCACGCCCCGCCGCGATAGGTCAGCAAGGCAGGTCTCCAGCAGGCCCAACACCCGCCGGCATTCCCGTTTGGCGATGGGCGAGGTGCCGGGCACCGCGCCCCGATAGTGCAGATCCGTGAAATACCCGATGCGCATTCGCCTCGCCCATCTCCGCCACAGACCGCTGATACCCAGCGCATGGCTTTCGACCTTCGGCCTTCGGTTTCAGGCCTGCCCCCGTCACGCCGCGATCCGCGCATACACACCATGCACCAGCTCCATGGAGGGGTACACCTCGACCAGCGACGGGTAGGGCTGCCGGCCCTCCTGCAACGCCGCGATGAACTCGCACGCCTCCGCGTAGGCGCCATTGCGCACATAGGCGGGCTGCCCGGCCGCGGGGTCCGTGTCCAGGAGCAGGTTGCCCCCTTCCCAGCCGCGGGCCACCCCCGAGGCGTACTCGGCTTCCTCCACCAGCAGCCGCCGCTCCGCGCCAAAGATCTCGTAGGACTCGTGGCGCAGCCCCGCCGTGGGCATCAGCTCCACCAACCCCCGCGCCCCGCTCTGGAATTGCAGCCGGATATAGTACCACCACACCCCGTCCACCCGGCGCGCTTCCATCTCGACGTCGCTCACCTCGCCGGCGATGTGGCGGATCGCGTCCACCGGGTGGATCCCCGTGCCCGTGACGAACTCGGGCTCGCGACGGCGGGTGCGCCACATCGAGGCGCGGATGAACTCGGCGGGGGCGTCGCCCCACCACGCCAGCCCCGCCCGCAGCGCGGGGCTAAAGCGCCGGTTGACGCTGACCATCACCGTGGCCTTGGTCCGCTCCGCCGCCTCCATGATCCGGTCCGCGTCGGCCATGCTCCCGCCCAGCGGCTTTTCCACCAGCAGCGGCAAGCCTGCCTCCATCGCCTGCACCGCAACCTGCGCCGTCGCCGGGATCGGCGTCACGGCAAACAGGCCATCCAACCGCTCCTCGGCCAGCATCTGGCCCAGGTCCGTATACACGCGGGCAAAGCCGTGCGCCGCGGCCATCCGCTCCGCCAGCGCGCGGTCCAGGTCGCAGAGCGCCGCCAGCTCGATGGCGCCGGGATGCTCGGACACATAACGCGACAGCGCCGGCAGATGGTTGGCGCGGCTATGGTTTCCCGCGCCCAGCACAGCCAGTCTCAACATGGCTACGCCTCCTACGGGCAGACACCCGCCGGATCGATGATCTTGAGCTTCTCCCCCACCAGCGCAGTCAGGTCGGGCAGGTCATACACCCGTAGCGCCCCATGGATCAGGTTCACCATGTTCGCCAGGCAGGCGTCAGCAGCGGGCAAGAGATCGGCCCACGCCGCCAGGCTGTGCCGAAGCGTCACACTGGCCCATGCTTCTGGCTCAAGCGCCGCGGCGTGCAACGCTGCGGGCCCCGGCTCCCCCACGGCCACCAGATGAACTGCTTTTGGCCTGTCCGGCGCGCCCTGGGCGGCCAGCCAGTGGGCGCAAGCCAGGATATCCTCGGCGCGCATGCCGACGTAGGAGCGGCCCAGGCGATAGGCCAGGAGCCAGTTCTTGTGCAGCTTGCCCAGCGCCTCATCCCCCTGCCCGCGCAGCTCCAGCGCCAGAACCGTCTGCCCGGCGGCCACCCGTGCCGCGATGGGCCCGTTCTCCCCGGCGTCGGCCTCTTTGCCCCCGCCGTGGAGATACAGGCAGGCCTCGCCTCCGTCCGTCGCGGGCGCGAACAAGAGCGCGCTCAGCCAGATGCCCGGCTCGGGGGAGAGAAGCCACGTCTCCACGCGCCCCGCGCCGAGCGGCGTCACCGCCAGGCGCTGCGCGGTCACTGGCGAGAGCTCGGCCAGGGGGCGAATGCCCGCCGCCTCGCGCACGACGGCTCGCCGCTGGTCGGGCGACTGGGCCGCCCAGCCTGCCGCGCGCGCCTCTTCCATCTCGTGGCCCAGCGCCGCGTTGATCTGGTACACCGAACGCTCGCCCTCCAACAGCATGACCTGCCCTTGCGGAGTGCACCAAAGCTCTTTAGGGGCGCGCACGGGCACGTCCGTCTCAGTGATGGGCTCGTCCACCCCTAACAGCCAGCGCCGCATCCAGCGCGCTACCGCCACCCGCAGCGGCGCTGTGTAGCCATGCTGCTCATCGGCCTCCGCCAACTCGACCCGCTCGGGGAACCCCAGCCTTCCGTAGATCCGCTTGGCCTGGCGGAAGGTATCCCACGCTCCCTCTATGTCGAAAAAGTCTCGTGTTGCCACGCCCAGCAGCGTGGGCTTGGGGGCGCGCATAATGATGAAATCCGCGTGGTCCAACCCATCCATCACATCGCGGTGGATGTTTTGCTCCCCGTCTTGCGGGCCCAGAGTCTCCAGCAGGCGGCGCAGCGAGGTGAGAAAGCAGACGGGCGCTGCACAAGCCACGCGCGGGTCCAGCGCCATCAGATAACTGGTCAGCGTGCCGCCGCCGGAGCAGCCCGTGCAGCCCAGGCGCGTCGCATCGATCTCGGGCCGGCTCTCTAGGTAATCCAGCGCCCTCATGCCATCATAGATGCGATAGCGCGCGGTGCTCGTTCCAAGCAGAATAGAGCCCATGTCCACGGTGGTGTGCTCCGCGGTGGGATGGCTGAGCGGCTTGCCCTCAGCGTCCAGCGCCTGGTAACGCTCGCCCTGGCTGATCGGGTCATAGCAAAGCACGGCCAGCCCATGGCGCGCCATCAGGATACCAGCCCGCTGATAAGACCCCGCCGCTTTGCCCTCATTGTCGTGACCGCAGGGGAGCAACACCGCCGGGTGCTGCCCGCTGCCTGAAGGCAGATACAGATTCGCGGTGATGTGATGCCCTGGCTGGCTATCAAAGATCACCTTCTCGATCCGGTACCCATCGCCGGGCAACACGCCCGCGGTGCGAGGATTCAGCGGCCCCCGCGCGGGAAAAGGGCCCAACTGAGCCAGGAAGAACTCGCGCCGCTGCGCCTGCCAGGTGGAAATGTCCTCCGCGGTTTTGATCTGCTCGTAAGCCACGGCGCGGCGATCCAGCGCCTCGTAAGCCTGCGCCATCAGAAAGCGATTCATCATCGCCGCGGGCTCCAACGGAGCCCAAGGTTGTGTCTCCACGGTCTTTCTCCTTTTCTCGTCTCTACGGCATGGCCGCGACGGCCCGCAGCCAGGCCTGGGCGATCAACGCGTGGCCCGCGGGCGTCGGATGGACCCCATCGGCGGCCCAGTAGCTGGGCTCACGGCGGGTCGCCGCCGCGGCAAAGACGCCGTCCAGCGCCACGTACAGGGCGTCGAACTCGCGGGCCAACCGCCGCGCCGCGTCGATCTTGGGGTCTAGGTCCTCGCGCCACTTGACGCGATCCTCTGGCACGGGCAGCAGGAACGGCTCGCAGATGATCAGCCGCGCCTTCAGCCGCTCGCGCGTCTGGGTCAGGACCTGCCGATAGGCGGACTCGTAGTCCTGGGCGCTGGTGGGGTCGTTGCGGTCGTAGCGCCGCCAGGTATCGTTGATCCCAATCAAGATCGAGATCCAATCGGGCTGCAACGCCAGGGCGTCGGTCTCCCACCGCGCCACCAGGTCCTTCGCGCGGTTGCCGCTGATCCCCCGGTTGATAAACCGCACTCGCTTGGCCGGGCTGAGCGCCGAAAACCAGGCGGCGGTCATCATGGCATAGCCGCGCCCCATTTCGGCGTCGTTCTCGCGGCTGCGCCCCGCATCGGTGATGCTGTCGCCCTGGAATAGCACCAGGGCGCCGTCTTGGATGATTGTGGGCACGTGTTCCTCCATGGCTAGAAGCTATAGATATCCAGCGGCGACTCGAAAACCGCCTCGAAGGTATAGTCGTCGACGCGCTTAGAGAGGGCGGGCCGGTATTCGTCGGCGGTGCTCTTGTTGGGGAAGCGAAGCCGCCCCTGGATGGGCAGCGCGATGGTGTAGGGCTGGCAGGTCTGGACGCGCCGCAGCGCCTCGATTGCGCCCTGGCGGATCGCCTCGTGGGCCGCCTCCGGCGGGAGGAGCAGCCCGAATTGTTCGCCAAATCCCTCTTTCACCGCCACCGCGACGGGACCCTCGCCGAAAAAGGCCCGCGCCTCGCGACAACAGGCCGTGTCGCCGCTGACCATGATCACCGGGGTGCCATAGTGCCCCAAAATCAGCCCTGACTGGGCCATCTCGCCCGACTCGCGGCCGTTGTACCAGTAGCGATTGCCCGCCTTGGAGCTCTGCGTGTGCCGAAGCATCCCGTCCGGCGTCCCGGCCATAGCGTGGTAGCCCAAGAGGATGGCGGCATCGTAGCCCTGGTGGAAAGCGGCCCGCTCTGGAAAGCGGGGGCGCGCCACGCCCGTGATGTACCTGGCTCCGGGATGCATCAGCTCGGGGACCATGTTGAAGCCGCCCCCGTGCCCATCCTCCACCACCACCTCGGCGGCGCCGCCCGCCAGGCACCCCTCCACCACGGCGCTGATGTCGCCCATCAGCAGCCGGCGCGCCTCCTCATAGAGGTTGCCGCGCTCCCGCGTTTGTTCAAAGATGCATACCCCGCTGATCCCCTCCAGGTCGGTCAATACAAGAATGCGCATGGATCATACCTCACAGTCGTATGGGATATCGGCCGTATTTCTGCACGGCGCGGGCCATGGCGATGACGTTCTCCCCCTTCAGGTACCCCGCCAGGCTGTTCCCGCTCGTCACCATGTAGCCGCCGCCGGGGGCGATGTCGCGAATCAGCTCCCGCACCTCCTGGTCCACCTCTTCCTCCGTGGCGAGCCCCAGCAGGTTGAGATCCACGTTGCCCATCAGGCAGAGGCGCCCGCCATAATCGCGTTTCATGGCGCGAATGTCCATGGCCCCCTTCTCGATGGGGTGGAGCCCCGCGATCCCCAGGCTCAGGATGTCCTCCAGGATGGGCATCAGGTTGCCATCGCTGTGGACCATCCATGGCAGCGTCACCGCCTCGCGCAGCCGCCGATAGCGCGGCATGACCAACTCGCGAAACACCTTGGGCGAAAAGAAGGGCGCGCTCTTGAAGGCCAGGTCGTCGGTGGTGGCGAACAAGTCAAATCCCAGCTTGCAGACCCGCTCGGCCACGGCCACGGTCCAGTCGCAATAGAGGTCCAACACCTTTTCCAGGAACGAGCGGTTCTCGTACAGCGCATAGCTGAACCCGTCTATCCCCAGGCTGAGCATGGTCGGAAAGATGCCCATGCGGGTCACCAGGCAGGCGGCATAGTCGCCCTTGTTCGCGGCGAACTCGGCGGCCTCCTCATAGAGCGCGTCGTCGTGGGGGTCGGGCAGCTTGAGCATGTCCAGGTCGGCTTCGGACCGGATCAGGCCCGCGCCGTAGAACAGTCGCCCATCCTGCCCGGCTTCCTTCTTGGCATAGACGGGCGCGCGCAACACGTAGCGGATGTTGTCCATCTGCAGCCGCGCCGAGACCTCCTTGGCCTCGGCCGCCGTGTACTGGTTGGACTCGCGGTCGAAGGCCTGGCTGGCCGCCGACCACCCCATCACCTGGGCCGCCAGCGCTCGATCCACGCTGAGCTCGAAATAGGGCACGCGGTCCGGCTCCTGCCGCCGCAGCGCGGTCATCACGCGCTGGCGCGATGTCATGCTCATGACTGGCCTCCTTCCACGCGGCCTAGACGAAAGCCACCGAGCCGTCCTCGCGATAGAGGAAATTCCGGTGCCACGGCTCGTAAGGATGCCCTACCAGGGCCTCCTCGTTCAGCTCCACGCCCCACCCCGGCTTGTCCGGCACGGGGATGTAGCCATTCACCACCTTCATCGGCTCCCTCAGCACATCGCGGCGCGGGCCCTCGTCGTCCGGGATATACTCCAGGATGAGGAAATTGGGAATGCTGGCCGCCAGGTGGACGTTCACCGCCGTCGCCAGCGGCCCCATGGGGTTGTGAGGCGCCACGGTGACGTAAAAGGCCTCGGCCATGGCCGCAATCTTTTTCATTTCCAGGAACCCGCCGGCCACGCAGATATCCGGCTGGATGATATCGGCGCCGTCGGCCACCAGCAGGTCGCGGAACTCGTACTTGGTGTAAAGGTCCTCGCCGGTGGCCAGCGGGATGTCGATACGCTGCTTGAGTTTGGCCATCGCCTCGATGTTCTCCGGGCGCAACGGCTCCTCCAGGAAGAAGGGGCGGTAGGGCTTGAGCACCTCGGCCAGCTCGACGGCGCGGAAGGGCTCCCAGACCCGGGCGTGGGCGTCCACGCCGATCTCGACGTCGTCGCCCACCGCCTCGCGCACAGCGCGCATCTTGGCCTCAGCGTAGCGCAAGGTGTGCGCCCAGGGCTTGGTGTCGCTATCCTTGGGATGCGGCCCGATCTTGACCGCGGTGTAGCCATACTTGGCGATGAGCATCTGCGCGTGCTCGGCGGTCTCCTCCGGCGAATCCCCCGCGGTGATGCCGCGCGCGTGCCCATAGACCCGCACCTTGTCGCGGGTCCTGCCGCCCAGCAGCTTGCAGACCGGCAGCCCCGCCGCCTTGCCCGCCACGTCCCACAGCGCCATCTCGATCCCGCTGATGGCCGAGTTGATCACCGAGCCGCCCGGAAACCGGGAAAAGTTGTACATCTTGGCCCACAGATGTTCGACATTGGTGGGATCCTCGCCCACCAGCCACCCGGCAAAGTCGTCGATAGCCGCCTTGGTGGCCAGGTCCGGCCCCACGGAATAGGCCTCGCCGATGCCGGTGATCCCCGCGTCGGTGAGCACCTTGACGAAGAGATGGTTACGCCGCCCGAGGCAGGCCACGATGGTCTGAATGCTGCTGATCTTCATGAGCAGAGCCTCCGTCGCGTCAGGATGGCAAGCAGTATAGACGCATTCGCCAACTTGACAACCCTTCCGCTTCGCGGTATCATGTCGCCTGGTTCTCCTGCGCGCATGGACGCGCCTGTCCGCCTGGTCCGCCGTGGACCATGGCCCAGTGGAAAGGAGGTTGGCGATTCGGGGTAGAATAGCAGGGCGCACAAAAGTCTCCTGGCCCCGCGCCAGAGGACGCTCGAGATGAAGTATCGAATCAACCTACCAGACGTCAAAACAAATCATAGGAGCAGATCAGAATGGCAGAGAAGCTAAACCGACGCGCTTTCCTCCGGGGCACGGCGATGGTGGCGGCGGGCGTTGCAGTGGCGAGCTGCGCGCAGCCCACTCCCGAGACCATCGTGAAAGAAGTCCCGGTAGAAAAAGTCGTCAAAGAAACGGTGGTCGTTGAGAAAGAGGTCGCCGTCGAAAAGA
The DNA here is from genome assembly GCA_012689325.1 of Chloroflexota bacterium. Lineage (GTDB taxonomy): Bacteria > Chloroflexota > Anaerolineae > JAAYEA01 > JAAYEA01 > JAAYEA01. The sequence goes on along the minus strand of JAAYEA010000355.1, from coordinate 13,457 downwards.
TCGTCAAAGAGACGGTCATGGTCGAAAAGGAAGTGCCGATCGAGAAAGTCGTGGTCGTCGAGGGAGAAAAGCCCTCCGCCTACCACGAGGCCCCCATGCTGGCCGAGCTGGTCAAGGCCGGGAAGCTCCCGCCCGTCGAGGAGCGCCTGCCGGAGAACCCGCTGGTGCTGGAAGTGGTCGAGGGAATCGGCGACTATGGCGGCACCTGGCGCCGCGCCTACAAGGGCGTCTCCGACCGCTGGGGACCGACCAAGATCAACCACGAGTTCTTCCTGGAATGGCACATGCCCGTGGGCGGCTCCATCCACATCCAGAACCATGTGGCTGAAAAGTATGAGCAGAACGCCGATGCCACCGAGTTCACCTGGTATCTGCGCAAAGGGCAAAAGTGGTCCAACGGCGATCCGCTGACCACCGAGGACGTCAAGTTCTGGTACGAGGATCTCTTCCTGGATCCCAAGATCAAGGACAACCAGACCAACGTCAACCTCAAGCCCGGCGGCAAGCCGATGGTGATCGAGATCCTGGACGAGTTCACCTTCAAGACCAAGTTCGCCGCGCCCAACCCGCTGCTGCCCCTGTTCCTGTGCGTGGGCAACGCCACCTACACCGGCCCCCGCAGCGGCAGCTTTATGGCCCCGGCCAACTACCTGAAGCCCTTCCACTACAAGTACGCCAAGCCCGAGGATGTCAAGGCTGCCCTCGTCAAATACGGCAACTTGACCAGTGAAGAGCAGCTCTTCGTCGCGCAGACGGGCAACCTCAACTTCTGGTTCCACAACCCGGACCTGCCGGTTCTGCAAGCCTGGCGGATGAAGGTTTCGCCCATCGAGAACCAGACCCGCTGCATGATGGAGCGCAACCCCTACTACTATGCCGTGGACCCCGCGGGCAACCAGTTGCCCTACATTGACTATGTGACGCATGACTTTTTCGATAACACCGAGGTCTTTGCCTTCAAGCTGATCAACGGTGAGATCGACTGCCAGCAGCGCCATGTGAGCGTCTCCGACTATACCCTGCTGCGCGAGAACGAGCAGAAGGGCGACTATCGCCTGATCATCTGGCGCACGGCCAACACCCTCGCCTACCACTTTAACCTCTCGTGGACCGGCGACCCCGCGCTGGCGGCGATCCTCAACGATGTGCGCTTCCGCCAGGCCTTCTCCCTAGCCATCGACCGCGACGAGATCAACCAAGTCGTCTACAACGGCCTGATGGAACCTCGCCAGGCCTCGCCCGTCAGCGGCTCGCCCAACTATGACCCCGAGTTGGAGACCTACTTTGCCGAGTATGACCCCGATCGGGCCAACGCCCTGCTGGACGAGATGGGCCTGACCAAGAAAGACTCGGAAGGGTATCGCCTTCGTCCCGATGGCCAGCCGCTGGTGCTGACCATCTGCTCGATGCAGGCCTCCTTCGCTGGCGCCGATGACATGCACCAGATCGTCGTCGACCAGCTCAAGCTGGTGGGCATCAAGGTTCTGCTCGACCTAGTGGAGCGCTCGCTGTACCAGGAGCGCCTCGACGCGAACCAACTGCACATGACCGCCTGGGTGCAAGACCGTAGCGCCATCGTCATGGCCGACGTCAACTGGTACGTGGACGGCGAGAATCCCGCCTGGACCTACTGGCGCGACGGAGATGCCCGTGGCGTCGAGCCGCCCGCGGACGCCGTCGTTCGGCAGACCTGGGCGCTGTGGGATCAGTGCCGCGCGGAAGCCGATCAGGCCAAGCGCGAAGAGATCTTCAAACAGATGCTGGCCATCCAGAAAGAGCAGCTCTGGAACGTCGGCGTCGTCGGCGAAGGCCCCGCCCTCTTTGTGACCCGGAACAATTTCCGCAACGTTCCCGACGGCCTCGTCGAGGACGACCCGCTGCGCGGTGAGGGCCTCGCTCACCCGCCGCAATTCTACTTCAAGGCCGCCTAACCGGCAACGAGTAGATCGCGCCAAGCAAGCACCCCGGAGGTCGCGGCACATCCTGCCAGAGACCTCCGGGGTCTCTTTTTGCCTCCGCACCGCCTCGTATTTGCGCGCTCGCCCCTTTTGCGTACACTTGCTGGCTAGAGCAGATCTACAGGAGGCGCCCCCCTTGCAAATCACCGACATTGACACCCATTTCGGCGTGGACCCAGGCAGCGACCTGGACCTCTCGCTGGGCAACTTGGTCTCTATCCTGCGCCACCACGGCATCCGCCAGGCCCTGACCCATGCGCTGAGCGGCATCCAGTTCGACCATGCCACCGGCAACGACGACACCTGGGCGGCGTGTCAGGCCCACCCCGAGCTTTTCCCCATCGCCACGGTGGACCCGCGCCGTTTTGTGGGGATGGAGGCCGAGATCGCGCGCCGGGCCGAGCAGGGCTTCGTCGGCTATCGCTTCTATCCGCAGCGCCAGGGCTGGGCGGTAGACGGGCAGCTCTGTCGGCGGCTGCTGCAGGCCGTGGCCCAGACGGGCAAGCCAGCGATCATCTCTGTGGCTGGCGCGGGCGATCCCACGCGCCTGTTGCGCGCCGCGGAGGGGCTGGAGCTGCCCTTGGTGCTCAGCGGGACCAGCTATGGCACGGTCGGCGAGGCGCTGGCCGTCCTGCAAGAGGCCCCCAACTTTCATTTGCAGATGCACATGGTCGCGCTGCCGTTCCAGGTCGAGGAGATGGCGGCGGTGGGCGCCGCCCGGCTGCTCTTTGGCAGCCTGACCCCCGCCCACTATACCCGTCCCACCTGGGCCATGATCGAGGCCTCCGAGCTGAGCGACGCGGACAAGGCGCTCATCCTCGGCGGCAACGCGCGGCGCATCTTTAACCTGCCCGATCCGGAGGCACACCCATGACCGAGTGGCTCGTCGACGCCCACCAGCATAATGGCCCCTGGCCCTTCCCCGGCCGCTTCGGCGATGTGGAGATGAACCTCCACTACCTGAAGCGCGACGGCATCCGCGCCGCGGTCATCTCCTCCACCGAGGGCATCGTCTCCAACATGACGCGAGGCAACGCCCGGCTAGGCGCAGCCATCGCCGGCCACCCCGAGCTCTACGCCTATGTAGTGGTCAACCCCACCCACCTCGCCGCCTCCTGCGCCGAGATGGACGAGTATTATGACAACCCGCAGTTCGTCGCCGCCAAAATCCATCCGGCCTACGCCAAGACGCCCCTCTCCTCGCCCAACATGGCCCCGCTCATCGCCGAGATCGCCAAGCGCGGCCGCCCGGCGCTGATCCACACCTGGGGCGCCGGCGAAGTGCGTGCGCTGGCCAACTTGGCGCAGCGCTGGCCGCAGTGGAAGGTGCTCATGGCCCATGGCGGCGGCGACGCCTGGCGCGAGGCTATCGAGGTGGCGCAACAGACGCCCAACATTTACCTGGAGTTCTGCTGCAGCGCGGTGGAACGCGGCAAGGTGGAGCGCGCCATCGCCGCACTGGGGCCGGAGCGGGTGCTCTTTGGCACCGATGCCACCCTCTTCGACACCATGTACATGCTCTCGCTCTATCGCGAGGCGAATCTGTCGCCCGCCGAGTCCAGGCTGGTGATGGGCGAGAACGCGCTGCGCCTGTTCGGCCTGCGCCTCCCGTGAGCTAGGACATGCTTCTCAAAGGACTCGAGCTGCAGGGCTACAAGACCTTCGCCAATCGCACCCAGTTCCTCTTCGCTCCCGGCATCACCGCCATCGTCGGGCCAAACGGCAGCGGCAAGAGCAACGTGGCCGACGCGATCCGTTGGGTGCTGGGCGAGCAGCGCCAGAGCAACCTTCGCATCAAGCGCACCGACGACCTCATCTTTGCGGGGAGCCGCGACCGGGCGCGCCAGGGCATGGCCGAGGTGTCGATAACGCTGGACAACAGCGCCAACTGGCTGCCCGTCGATTTCGCCGAGGTCACCATCACTCGCCGGGTGTACCGCTCCGGCGAGAGCGAGTACCTGCTGAACGGCGCCCGGCTGCTGGCGCGCGACATCGCTGAAATCCTCGGCCGAGGCGGCCTGGATCGCGAAGCCAACATCGTCATCGGGCAGGGCCTGGTGGATGCGGTGCTCAGCCTGCGGCCTGCCGAGCGCCGCGGCCTCTTCGAGGCGGCAGCGGGCATCAGCCTCTATCAGGGCAAGAAGGAGGAATCGCTCAAGCGGCTGGACGAGACCCAGGCGAACCTGGTGCGCGTCAGTGACATCCTGCACGAGATCGCTCCCCGCCTGCCCCGGCTGCAACGCCAGGCGCAGCGCGCCGAGGAGCACGCGATCCTCTCGCAGGACCTCAACGGGCTCCTGCGCCTCTGGTATGGGCGGCAATGGGAGCAGAAGAGCGGCGAGCTGGAGGACGCGCAACGCCGCGTGGCCGAGCTGGTCGAGCTGGTCGCCAATCAGCAGATTGTGCTTCAGGCCGCCTCCGAGCGCACCCAGGCCCTCGTGGGCCAGCAGGGGCGCCTCCGGCAGGACCTCAGCGCCTGGCACCGCGAAAGCAGCGCACTGCACAGCCAGCTGGAGGACCAGACGCGGCACCTCGCCGTCGCGCAGGAGCGGGAGCGGCTGCTTCAATCCCAGCAGCGCGAGGTGCTCCAGGAGCTGGCCGCCCTGGCTCCGCAGCGCGACGCCGCCGCAACGCGCGTGGACGAGCTCCGGCTCGACCTGCGCCGCATGCACGCCGAGCAGGAGGAGGCCGAGTCCGAGCTGCGGCAGGCCCGCGAGCGTTGGGAGCGCGTCCGTCAGGAGCGCGACCGGCTGGCCCGCGAGGCCCGAGGCGCCCGGGAAGCCCTCCAGCAAACCAACGCCACCATCGCCGACTGCACCACCCGCCTATCCGGCCATGCCGACCGCCGCGCCGAGCTGGAGCGCGAGCTGGCCGAGTTAGAGCGCCAAGCCAAGGAGCGCCAGGCCGCCCTGGCACAGGCCAACGCCCAGTTGGAGGCGCTGCTGCGGCGCGAGCAGTCCCTTCGCGACGACCTCGCCTCCGTCCAGGAGCGCGCTGCGCAGGCGCAGGCCCGCTTGCAGGCCGCGCGCCAGCGCGTGGAGGCCGTGGAGGCCGAGCTGCGGAACGTCGCCCAGGAGCTCGTCGGCATCCGCAACCGCCAGCGCATGTTACAGCGCATGCGCGGCGAGCTGAGCGGCTACTATGCCGGGGTCCGCGTGGTGATGCAGTCCGCCGAGCGCGGCGAGCTCGCCGGCATCGTCGGCCCGGTGGTCCGGCTGGTCCGCATCTCGCCCGAGCTGGACGTCGCCATCGACGTCGCCCTGGGCGCCCACCTGCAGGACGTGGTGGTGGAGCGCTGGAACGACGCCGAAGCCGCCATCGCCCTGCTCAAGCGGGTGCGCGAGGGCCGTGCCACCTTCCTCCCGCTGGACACGCTGCGCTCCCGCCCCGGGCCGCGCCCGCCCGCCGCCGCTGGCGTGTTGGGGCTGGCCTCCGACCTGGTGCAATACGAGGAGCGCTACCGCGTCGTCTTGGAGATGCTGCTCAACCGCACGCTGGTGGTCGAGGATTTGCCCACGGCGCGCCGGCTCCTCCGCGAGATGGCCTCCGGGCTCCGGCTGGTTACCCTGGAAGGCGACCTGGTCCTCGACAGCGGCTCGGTCACCGGCGGCTCCCGCCGAGAGACCGATAGCAAGATCGCCCTCGAACGCGATTGGGCCGAGATACCGCAGCTATTGGCCGCGGCGGAAGCGAGGCAGGCTCAGCTCGAGCAGCGCAGGAAGGAAGCCGCCCAGGCGGCGGAATCGATCTCCACCGAGTTGGGCGCCGCCAACGCCCAGGTGGACTCGGCCCGCGCTCAGCTCGATGCCGCCGCGCGAGAGATCTCCCAGGCGGAGCGCCAGCAGCAGCGCCTGCAGGACGAGATCGCGCTGCACTCCCGCTCGCTGATGCGCGCCCGGGCCGAGCTGGACACCCTCGCCGAGCGCGCGCTCAAGCTGGAGCGGGACCGGCACGCGGCGGAGCAGGGCAAGGTTGCCCAGGAGACCCGGCTGGCCGAGCTGGAGGAACGCCTGGCTTCCTTCGAGGAGACCACCGCGCAGCGGGATATCGCCTCGGCGGAAACGACCCTGGCCATCGCCCGGCGCAACCGCCAAGGGCAGCAGGCCCTCCTCGATCAGGCGCAGGGGGCCTTGCGCCAGGCGGAGGACCAAGTCGCCGGCAAGGAGGCCCGCGCTGCCGAGCTCGGCCGCGAGGTGCAGGCCACCGGCGCCTCCATCGCCCAGTTGGCCGACCAGACGCAGGGCCTGCGCCACCTCCTGGACGCCCTTCGGCTCAAGATCGAGCCCGCCGAAGCTGCCCTGAACGCCCTGGAGCGCGACCGGGAGGCGCTGGAGGCTGAGGAGAGTGTCCTCCGCGCCCGGCATCGGGAGCTGGAGGCCCAGTCCCAGCAAGCGACCCTGCAGCGGACGCTGCTCAACGAGGAACTGGACCGATTGCAGCAGCGCATCGGCGAGGAATTGGGACCCGTGGACCTGCCCAACCGCCGGGCGCGCCAGTTGCAGCTAGGCATCGAGGAGCCGTCGCCCACGCCCCAATCCAACGCGCTCACCGCCGCCGAGCTGGAGAACGGGATCAAGGAGCTGCGGGCGCAACTGAGGCGTCTCGGCGTCATCAATCCCAACGCCCCAGCCGAATACGCCGAGGAAGCGCAGCGCCACGAGTTCCTCGCCAGCCAGGCACAAGACCTTCGCAACGCCATCCAGTCCCTGCGCGACGTGATCGCCGAGCTGGACAAGATCATGCAAGAGCAGTTCGCCCGCACCTTTGCCGCCATCGCGGCCCAGTTCTCCAAGGCCTTCACCACTCTCTTTGGCGGCGGCCAGGCGCGCCTCGAGCTCACAGACCCCGAGGACCTCACCTCCACCGGCGTCGAGGTCGTCGCCCGCCCGCCCGGCAAGCGCCTGCAGAACCTCTCCTTGCTCTCCGGCGGCGAGCGAGCCCTGACCGCCGCGGCGCTCCTGTTCGCCGTGCTCAAGACCAAGCCCTTGCCCTTCTGCGTGCTGGACGAGGTCGATGCCATGCTGGACGAGGCCAACGTCGGACGCTTCCGGGATCTGCTGACCGAGATGTCTCAGCAAACCCAGTTCATCGTCATCACCCACAACCGGCACACGGTGAACGCCGCCAACACGATCTATGGCATCACCATGCGCCGCGATGGCGTCTCGGCGGCCCTCTCGCTCAAGCTGGATGAGGCCGAGCAGCAGATCGCCGAGTCGACGGCTGCGCCAGCCCCCTCGCCGGGGCCCGCCCCATGACCCGCGTTGCGCTCATCACCACCGGCGGCACCATCGCCATGCGCCACGATGCCGCACAGGGCGGCGCCGTCCCGCAGCTTGGCGTGCGCGAGCTGCTCTCCGGGCTGTCGGGTCTCCCCGAGGTCGAGGCGCATGAGTTCTGTAACCTGCCCAGCGCGCACTTGACCCTGGATCACCTCTGGGGCATCCGCCGCCTGGCCCGCGACCTTATCCAGCAGGACGAGACCGCCGGCGTCGTCATCACCCACGGCACGGACACGCTGGAGGAGACGGCCTACCTGCTCGACCTGACCGTGGATAGCCCCAAGCCCATCGTACTCACCGGAGCCATGCGCACCGCCTCCGAGGTCGGCTATGATGGGAGCGCCAACCTCGCGGCGGCCCTGCGGGTGGCCGCGGCGCCGCAGGCCCGGGAGCTCGGGGCCCTCGTCGTGCTGAACGACGCCATCCATGCGGCGCGCTGGGTCACCAAGGCGCATACCACCAGCCTGGACACCTTTCAGTCCCCGGGCTGGGGTCCGTTGGGGCGCGTGAACGGGGATGCGGTTGAGATCGGCTATCGGGTGCAGCGGGACATCATCCCCACCGAGCGGCTGGAGCCGCACGTCGGGCTGCTGCGGCTGGCGGTGGGGCAAGACGAGTCCCTGCTGCGGGTCATGCGGCAGAGTGGGACGTGGGGCGTGGTGCTGGAGGCGCTTGGCGGGGGGCGGGTTCCCCCGTGGTGGATGCCGACCATCGTCGAGGCGATCCAGCAGGGCCTCTGGATCGTCGTCGCGTCACGCTGCCCATCGGGGACGGTGCACGATCGCTATGGCTATGTTGGCGCGCACCGCGACCTGGTGGCGGCCGGGGCCCTTTTCAGTAACGGGTTGAGCGGAGCCAAGGCCCGACTGCGGCTCATGGCCGCGCTCGGGGCCTCCCCGGACGCGGCTCGGGTGCGAGGGTGGTTCCCGCTGCCCTCACCCGCTGGTTAGCCTATCCGGCTTTACCCGCATCGGAGCCGGAGGTATCCCGCGCTGCCTCTGTGCCGTTCAGGGCGGGCAAGCGGGTCACGTCATCCAGCCCGAAATACTGCAAGAACTCGTCCGTGGTGCCGTAAAGGATCGGGCGGCCCGCCTGCTCCAGCCGACCCAGCTCGCCGATGAGCCCGCGCGCCACCAGGGTCCTGACCACCCCGTCCGAGTCCACGCCACGAATGGCCGAGACCTCAGCGCGAGTGATCGGCTGGCGGTAGGCGATGATCGCCAGCGTCTCCAGCGCGGCCACCGATAGCTTGGTCGACAGGTCCAGTCCCAGCAGCGCCTCCACGTAGGGCGCGGCTTCCGGCGCCGACACGAACTGGAAGCGCCCGCGCTCGTGCTGAACGCGGATGCCGCGGTTCGCGCAGGCCACCTGCAGCCGCAAGAGGGCGGCCAGGGCCTCTGCCTCTTCCACGCCCAACACCTTGCCCAGGTCCGCCGCTCTGATCGGCCCCTCGGCCACAAAGAGGAGCGCCTCCACCAGCTGGTCCAGGCGCTCCGGGTCCATGCGCTGTCCTTCGTCGCTCACGCTCCGCTCCCCATCAACATCGCCCGCCTCGAGTCCAGGCTGTGGCGCGCGCTATTATACGCCGCTTCGCCGCACGCGCCAAGCCCCCACCAGGAGCAGCGCCACGGCGGCCAGCGAGACCGCCGCGCCCCAGCGGAACGATGCCGGGCGATAGCGAAAGACGACCTCGTGCTCCCCGGCGGCCAGGCGCACCGCCCGGACGTAGCCGTTGGCCTCGCGGATGGGCACAGGCTGTCCGTCCACCGTCGCCTCCCAGCCAGGGTAATAGGCGTCGGCCAGGACCAGGTAGCCCTCCGCCTCCGAGCGAGCGCGGAGCTCCACGCGGGAGGACTCGTAGAGTGTCACCTGGACCTCGTCGCCCGCCGGGGCCACCACGTCCAAGCCGTCCCCCTCCGCCAGCAAGACCTCGCTCCGCAGGTCATAGGCGGGGTCAGCCAGGGCGGCCAGCAGCGCCGGCCGCTCCGCGAGGGGGCGCGCGCGATGGACCAGGTAGGCCCGCGGCAGGGCGTCGTTGTTGCGATAGATCGCCACGTCCTCGCTGCGGTAGGCCAGCGTGTGATCCCCCTCGCCGATCAGGTGGGCCAGCAAGTGAGGCTCGCCGTTCTCGTCGATCAGGATGACGCGCTCCACCCGTATATAGGCCCGCGGGAGCTCGCGGGGCAGGACCTCCAGCGCGGTCACCGAGACGGCCTCTGCCAGCGCGTACTCGGCGCGATAGACATAGCCTTCGTGGTTCTCCGGCGGGAACCCCGACCGGGCGGGCCAGGCGCGGGCGATCCCTGGGCGAGAGTGCCGGATATTCGCCCGCACGTCGCTGCGCGGATAGGCCCATTCCGCCGTGTCCAGCCCGATCCGCAGGGGCAGCCGAGCCCTCTCGGCATCCCTGTCCAGCAGCACAACCTCCGCTGCTACCACGCCATCCGCCAGGTCCACCGAATGGCTGACGTAGGACTCGACCACCACCGACCGAACGCGGAGCCCTGCAAACGTGACGTGACGCCCCACCAACGTCGGCGCGAAGGGATCCTCCAGGTCGTAGAACTCGCTGGCCTCGTCCACCGGCAATACCTGAGGGATGAGCAAGTACCTGACGTTTAGCAGGTCCAGCTTGCGCGGCGTCGGCTCCGCCATGTACTCGGCGTAGCGCGTCAGGGTCAAGGGGAGGTTGCCCCCGAGTGCGTTGATGCCGTGCAGCATCGAGAGGTTCGGATAGAGCGACTCGCGCATCACCGGCGGGACGGGCACAATCTCCTCATAGGTGTACACGCGATAGGGCTCCTCGCCCGCGTCCGCCGCCAAGAAGGCGGCCACCCGCGGCTCGGCCACGAACGCCTCCCGCGGCTCCGTCGCGTTGTAGGAGAATCCAAACGTCGCGGCAAAGGCCAGCAGGTCCAGGGTCACCAGCGCGGCGCACGCGCCCAGCCATGCGGTCGCTGGGCGACATCCGCGCCACAGCCAACCGACCGCCAGCGCCCCGCCGACCGCTAGCCCCAGCGGCAGCCACCGCCAGACGGCATACATCCCCTCGGCGCCCAGGGCGCGCGCGCCCGCGACGGCCGCCACGCTGCCAGCCGCGGCAGCCGCCCAGGGCCAGAGCGTGGCCGCATCCGCGCGCAGGGAAGCCCTCGCCCGCTGCGCCAGCGCGTCGTACCCGAGGCCCGACAGAACCGCCATGGCAAAGCCAAAGCCGTAGAGATAGCGCGCCGGGACGCGGAACCAGTTCAGCACCGGCACCCGCAACAGCAGGATGTACAGCGGGTTCCAGCGCCCCAATGCCAGCAGCAGCGAGACGAGCGCCATCGCGCCCCAAAAGAGCGCGCCGCGCCGGCGCCCGCCCAGGATCGCGACCGCCGCCAGCATCAGCGGGACAATCCCCACGTACCCCACCACCTCCACCGAGATCGCGGGGTAAGGGTCGCCCAGCGGAAACGGGGAGAAGAGCAGCAGCAGATAGGCCGGATGCAGCGAAAAGGAGGCGAAAAAGTCGGGATCGAGGCCGCCAGCCCGCTGGGAAAGCCGCGTCAGCTCCCAAGTCGGGAGGAGCTGCGCCGCCGCCTGCGCCGCGCCCAGGAGCGCCACCACCGCCAGCGCCGCGATGGTCCGCGCGGCCGCACCGGAGCGGCGAGGATGCTCCAGGGCAGCGTCATCCTCCGGCGCCACGGCCTGCGCGACCATGCCCGCGGCCACGATTAACAGGCTCAGCATCGCCATCTGCGGATGCCCGATGAGCAGGATCGCCGCCCAGCAGGCCACCGTCGCCGCCAGCGGGCGAAACGCGCCGCGCCAGCCCCCCCGCAGTCGCAGGGCGGCGGTTCGCGCGGCCAGGTAGAACGCCGGCAGCCAAGCCGCGATGGCCACGATATTCAGATGATTGAGGTGGGCGACGCAAAAGCCGCCCAGCATGTAGGTGAGCGCGCTCAGCACGCTGGCGGCATGGCTCAGCTTCAGCCCCCGCGCCAGCAGGTACATGCCGACGCCCGCCCAGGCAAAGTGCAGAATCACGAACCCATTTAGGGCCAGCTCCGTCGGCAGCAACAGATGCAGCAAATAGCTGGGGGGATAGAGCGGCGAGAACTGCCCCTCGGCCAAGAGCGGATAGCCCGCCATCACGTCCGGCGACCAGAGGGGCAACTCGCCCGCTGCCAGGGCCCGCTCGTAGGCCGCCCGCTCGGGGTAGTGGAGGCTCAGGATATCACCGAAGGAAAAGACGCCCCGCCCGCTGGCCGCTGGAAAGAAGAGGGCCAGCACAACCACCCCAACCAGGCCAGCCGCCAGCCAGCCCATCCGCTGATCGCGAACCGCCCGCATCAACCTGTGCGCCATGGTGCCCATCAAGCGCTGTGCCGCATCAAGCTGGCGATTCGTTCTGCCACCGCCGCCAGCTCCACGTCCAGCATCAGGCAGTGCGTGGAGCGCTCGTACCAGACCAACTCTTTCTCCGCCGAGCCGATCTCGGCATGGATCACCTCAGCCCCGCGCGGGTCCACCGAGGTGTCCAGCCGCCCCTGGCAGATCAGCGCCGGCTGGCGCACCAACGGCAGTTCGCGCCGGACCACCCGCTGCAACGCCAGCAGTTGCGCCGCCGCCGCGGTCACGTCCACGTTATAGCCTTGCCAGCGCCTATCCACGAGGCTATCCGGGTGGGCCTCCCCGCGCCGCTTCGGGAGCTGCTTGACCACATGCTTGAGCACCGGGGAGAGATGGATAAGCTTGGTCCGCGCGATCAGCGCCGGGGCGCACGGGACCACGCCAGCGACGTCAGGTTGGTGCGCCGCCAGGTGCAGCGCCAGCAGCGCCCCCAGCGACTCGCCGATGGCGTAGACCCGCGCGCAGCGCGCGGCCAACTGCGCATAGAAGCTCTCCACGTGATCGGCCCAATCCTGCCACCGGCAGCGCGCCAGGTCGTCCGGGGAGGTGCCGTGGCCCGGCAGCAGAGGCGCAGCCACGCTAAAGCCTCGACGCGCCAACTCGTCACCCAGCAGGCGCACCTCCGCCGTGGTGGCCGTGTAGCCATGGATCAGCAGCGCCCCCACCGGACCGCCCTCGTGGGCGAAGGGGCCGCCATCCAGGTGCGGATTCTGCAAGTAGACGGGCTCCTGCATTTTCGGGCCTCCATACGCAGCCAGCCACCCCGTGGGGTGGCTGGCTCGAGATCACGATCACACGGGACTGCTGGGCCTACAGCTTGCCCATCGCCTTCAGGTTCTTGGCGCTCAGCGCCGCGCTGTCCAGGCTGGGCCCGGCGCAGGTATCCTGCTCGACGATGAACCACTTGGCGCCTGCCGCCTCGCTGGCCGCGATGATCGCCTTCATGTCCATGCGGCCCTCGCCGACCTCGGCAAAGCGCGCGGGGCGCACCAGGGTGGTAAAGTCCTTGGGCATGTCCTTTAGGTGGATCAGCGGGCAGCGCCCGGCGTATTTCTTGATCACGTCCACGGGATCCAGGCCGGCGAAGAAGACCCAATAGGTGTCGATCTGGGCCTGCAGGTAGCGTGGATCGGTGCCGGCATAGAGCGCGTCAAAGAAGCACAGGTCGCCCGCCTTCAGCTTGAACTCGAACTCGTGGTTGTGGTAGCAGAGGGTCAGGCCGTTGTCGTAGCACTTTTTCCCGATCTCGTTGAGCGTCTTGAACAGCGGCGCGAAATCGGTGGCCTCGCGCCACTCCCCCGGGATCGAGGGCAGCGTGATGAACTTGCTGCCGAGGCTCTTGTACAGCGGGATCAGCTCGTCGAGCTGGCTCTGCAGCACCGGCAGGCCCTCGTGGCCGCCCGCCACCTTGAGCTTTAGCTTGGTGACCAGCGCCTTCAGGTCCACGCCCGCGGGCCGCCCGGCGAACTCGACGCCGTCATAGCCCATCTTGGCCACCTTGGCCACCGTCCCCGGATAGTCGATGGCGGTCTGATCCCGCACCGTATAGAGCTGCAACGCAACAGGCAATCTAGCCATTTCCTTCTTCCTCCCTCAAGGTCATAGATGCTCGCAAGACATCGCCAATATAGCACACCCGCACCGCGGGCGCAAATCCCGCCGACAGCTACCCGATCTCGTAGCGGACCGGGCGACCCAGCTCCGCCGAGCGGTAGGCCGCCTCAGCCAGCGCCACCGTACCCAGCCCCTCCTCGCCGGGGACGGCGACCTCCGCCTCGCCGCGCAGCGCCGCCAGCCAGTTCGCCAGCTCGCCCTGCACCGGCTT
>JAAYEA010000044.1 GCA_012689325.1 Chloroflexota bacterium | reverse complement strand
GGGCGCTGGACCAGGAGCGGCTTGCCAACGAGGTCTGGTTGGCCTTTTTCGACGCAGAGGATCAGGGCGGCATCGACGGCTGGCCTTGGTCTGTTGGCGCCAGCTATATGGCGGCCAACCTGCCCGCTACGCCCGATCATGTGATCATCGTGGACATGGTTGGGGATGCCGACCAACGCCTAACCTGGGAGCGGAACTCGGACCCTGAGCTGCTGGGCCTGATCTGGTCCGTAGCGAGTGACCTTGGCTACGGCGAGTCATTCGTGCCCGAGTACGGCCATGCCGTGCTGGACGATCACATTCCATTCGTGGAGGCAGGGATTCCCGCCGTGGACATCATTGACCTGGACTATCCGTATTGGCACACGATCGAGGACACTCCCGACAAGGTGCGGGCCGACAGCCTCCAGCGCGTGGGCAGGGTGCTGGAGGCCCTCCTAGAAAGAGACGGAGTCGCCATAAGGAAAGGGGATGCGAGATGAGGCTCGCCAGACGCATAGAGAGCATGCCTCCGTATATTTTCGCGCAGGCCACGGCAAGGATCACCGAACTGGAGCGCAAGGGGGTGGACGTCATCAACCTGGGCGTGGGAAGCCCCGACTTGCCCCCGCCCAAGCCGATCATTGATATGCTATACGAGTCCTCCCTGGAACCCGACGCGCACGGCTATGCCGGTTACTATGGGATTCCTCCGTTTCGCCAGGCCGTGGCCAAGTACTATGACCGGCGGTTCGGCGTGAGCTTGGACGCCAATCGGGAGGTGCTGCTGCTCATCGGCTCCAAGGAGGGCATCGCCAATATCAACATCGCCTATGTGGACCCCGGCGATATCGTGCTCGTTCCGGACCCGGGGTACCCGACCTACATCAGCGGCGCGCACCTGGCCAGCGGTGAGGTGTTCAGCGTGCCATTATTGGCCGAGAACAACTACCGGGTTGATCTGGACGCTATCCCGACTGATGTGGCCAAGCGGGCCAAATTGCTGTGGCTGAACTATCCCAATAACCCCACCGGCGCGGTGGCCGACCTCGATTATCTGGCCCGTTGCGTGGCTTTCGCGCGCGAGCATGACATCTTGCTCTGCTACGACAACCCGTACTGCGATGTGACCTTTGATGGCTATGTAGCGCCCAGTATCTTGCCGATCCCGGGCGCTCGCGAGGTCGCTATCGAGTTCAACTCGCTATCCAAGACGTACAACATGGCGGGTTGGCGCGTGGGCATGGCGGTGGGCGGGGCACAGATCATCAGCGCCCTGGCGAGGGTCAAGACCAACATGGACTCGGGCATATTCCGCCCGATGCAGCTTGCGGCGGCCTACGCGTTGACGGGCGATCAGCAGTGGCTGGAAAGCCGCAATGGCATCTATCAGCGGCGTCGCGACCTGGTGCTCGGTCTCTTGCCAGCCGCTAGCCTATCTGCGGAGACGCCCAAGGGCGGGCTCTACGTCTGGGCACGGGTGCCGGAGGGGGTATCCTCAGCGGCCTACGGGCAGCGCGCGCTGGATGAGTCCGGGGTGTGGGTGACGCCAGGGACAGCATTTGGCGACCATGGCGAGGGGTACGTCAGGATTTCGGTGACTACGCCGGATGACCGCCTGCGAGAAGCAATGGAACGATTGGCCAAGCTGGGGTGGTGAGACCCGAGCTAGGGAGGGGCGCTATGAACAGCGTGATCGAGCTCGAAACCAAGACCGCGTCCGTCGTCGTTTATCCTGATAGGGCGCAGGTGACTCGCTCCGGCGCCACTAGACTGGAGGCCGGCGTCTATCGCCTGGTGGCTAATGGGTTACCTGCCGCACTCGTGCCGGCCTCGCTGCGCGCGCGGGGGCGCGGCACGGCCAGGGCGAGGCTTCTCTCGGTGGATTCGGAGCGGGTCTTTTTCGCGCAGGCCCAGGACGAACGCATCGCCAAGCTGGAGGGCGAGCTGGAGGCGCTGACCGACCAGGATCGCGAGCTGGCCGATCAGGAAAAGACGGCAGGGCTCGTGGGTGGTTTTCTTGGGACGCTGGCCGACTCGGCGGGCAAGGACCTTGGCAGAGGGTTAGCCTTCAGCCGAACCAGCCTGACCGACGTGCAGTCCTTTGCCGCTTACCTCGAGAGCTCCTCCGTGGGCAACTCGGCCCAACTGCGCGAAGTGCAACTGAGGCGCAGGGAGGTGGGGCGGGAGATCGAGCGGGTCCGTCGCGAGCTGGAGCACCTGCGCTCTCCGCAGCCCTTGGAGCGCACGCGCGCTGCCGTCGGGGTGGAGGTGACAGAGGCAGGCGAGCTGGAAGTGGAGATGACCTATGTGGTTCCGGGCGCCTCCTGGACTCCGCTCTACGACATCCGAGTGACGGAGGGCAACTCGGAGGTCGAGATCGCGTATCTTGGGCAGGTGTCGCAGAACACGGGCGAGGACTGGATGGAAGTGGCGCTCTCGCTATCCACCGCCAAGCCAGCGGTCACGGCAACCCTGCCGGAGGTCAGACCGTGGTATATCCAGCCGATCATGCCGCGAGCCGAGATGGCCTCTTTGGGTGCAGGAATGCCCAAGGCGATGATGGCCAGCGCGGCACGGCAGATGGACGCGGCGCCAATGCCCGCGCCTGCCGAGGATTACGTGGCCAGGGAGATGGAGGCGGCCACGGCCACGGCGGCGCGTTCCGGCGCGGCGCTGACTTTTGTGATCGGCCAGCGCGCCAGCCTTCCCTCGGATGGGTCGCCACATAAAACCACCATTGGTATTCTGAGCCTGCCGTCCAAGCCTGACTATGTAACCTTTCCCAAGCTCGCTGCGTATGCCTATCGGCGCGCCAAAGTGACCAACAACACCGAGTTGATGCTGCTCGCGGGGCAGGCGAGCGTCTATTGGGGCGGAGACTATGTTGGCGCCACAAGGATCCCAGACATCGCGTCGGGACAGGCGCTGGAAGTCTTTCTCGGGACAGACGAGCGGATCGCTGTCAAGCGCGAGCTGAGCGTCCGGGAAGTGGACAAGAACTTGCTGGGCAATCGCCGGCGGCTGCAGTACGGCTACCGCATGCGCCTGCAAAACCTACTCACCTCCATGGCGGACCTCGAAGTGCTGGACCAGCTCCCCGTGCCCCGCCATGAAGACATCAAGGTACAACTGGTCCGCGCGAGCATTCCGCCGACTGAGCAAGAGGAGCTGGGTGCCCTGAAGTGGCGGCTGGCGCTGGCTGCGGGGGAAGAGCAGACCATCGAGTTCGTTTTCGCCGTCGACTATCCGCGCGATATGCAGATCGCCGGCTTGCCAGACTAAGGAGGCAGCAATCGCTAGAGGGACGATCTCCACTCAGATCGGGAAAGAAAAGGCCTTCCTGGTTGGCGCCACGCCTAGGCGCGAGGGACGAGCCTGGCGGCTCGAGGACTCGATGCAGGAGTTGGCTCAGTTGGCTCTGACCGCGGGGATGGAGGTCGTGGGCCAGACCGAGCAGTACCTGGACGCCATCAACCCGGCGACCTATATCGGCCAAGGCAAGGTCGAGGAGCTAGAGCTCTGGCGGCGCGAGCTGGCATACGAGGTGCTGGTCTTTGATGATGAGCTGTCGCCTCGGCAGCAGCGCAACCTCGAGGAGGCCTTCGATGAAACCGTCAAGGTCCTGGACCGCACGGCGCTGATCCTTGACATCTTTGCCCAGCACGCGCGAACTCGCGAGGGAGCGTTGCAGGTGGAGTTGGCGCAGTACGAGTATCGACTGCCTCGGCTGACCCGGGCCTGGACGCACCTGGCTCGCCAAGCAGGTGGCGCCGCTGGCCGCGGCGGCGCCGGCGGCGTGGGTCTGCGGGGCCCTGGCGAGACCCAGCTGGAGGTAGATAGACGGGCCGTGCGGGAGCGCATCGCCCACTTGAAGCGCGAGCTGGAGGATGTGCGCGGCCAGCGGAGGATGCATCGGGAGCACCGCCAGGACGTAGGAGTGGCGACCGTGGCGCTGGTGGGATACACGAACGCGGGCAAGTCTACGCTCTTTAACGCTGTTTCGGGCGCGGGGGTGCTGGCCGAGGACAAGCTCTTTGCCACGCTGGACCCCATCACGCGCCGAGTGTCGTTGCCGAGCGGGCGGGAGGTGCTTTTCACCGACACCGTCGGTTTCATCCAGAAGCTGCCGACGCAACTGGTGGCTGCTTTCCGTGCCACGCTGGAGCAGGTCGCCGAGTCCGACATCCTGCTCCATGTGATTGATGCAGGCCATGAAAATGCCCGGGAGCAGGCCAGGACCGTGCACCAAGTCCTGGCCGAGTTAGGGGCGCAGTCGACGCCCGTGATCAATGCGCTGAACAAGATCGATCTTTTGCCGCCCGGGGAGGCAAGCAGGCTGGACGGGTGGCCCGCCGCGCTGGCTGACGTGCCGATCTCGGCGCGAACCGGGCAGGGCGTGGAGCGCCTGCTGGAGGCTGTGGATGACGCGCTGGCGCAGAGTATGTGCCCGGCGGAAATGCTCATCCCGTACGGGGCCTCCGACATGGCGGTGCTTTTTCGGCAGCGTGGTTATATCGAGACCGAGGAATATCTGGAGACGGGCAACTTGATCCGCGGCAAGCTGCCGCGACGCCTGATGCCGTTGTTTGAGCGATTTGCCGTCTCGGGTTCGCGGCGCGCCAAGCAGAGCAGCTAGGAAACGCGAAAGGCCGGATGACTCTCGTCACCCGGCCTGGTGCGGCTCCAGCAATGTGGAAATGGCGCGTGCTAGCGATTAGCCTTCCAACCCTTGGCCTGGCCTTCCTGAATCTCGGGTTCCAGGTTGACGGTGGCGATTTTGCGCGATTGACGCTTCTTCTGGGACATCTTGGGCCCGCGGTTCGCGCCCCACATGCCGCGCAGTGCTTTGGTATCTTCTTGCTCGCTCATGTCTGCCTCCTTCGTAGGCTATGTCGACTCTGGTTGCCAACCGGGGATATTATACCAGAGTCCGGGCTACTCTGCAAATTCGCGCCCTGCAGCGCCGTCCACGACCTCGACCTGTGGGACCAGACGCTCGACATCGCTGCGCCGGCAAACCGCGGTGCCCGGCGTCAGGCAGACCGCCCCTGCCGCAGCGACGCCGAGGCGAAGCCCTTCGCGCCAGGCCCAGCCCCGAGCTATGCCTGCCGCAATGCCCGCGACCAGGGCATCGCCCGCGCCGGCGGTGTTTACCGGGGTGATCGGCAGCGCAGGTATATGGATGATTTGGCTCTGGGACACAGCCCAGAGCCCTTCCGCCCCCAAGGTGGCGACCACGAGCTCGATGCCCAACGCGACCAGTTCGCGCGCCGCGCGCAGCACCTCTTGCGGCGAGCCCAGTTCGCGCCCGACAAGGTCTTGCAGCTCGTCCAGGTTCGGCTTGAGCACGGTGGGGAGCGCGCTAACCCCTTCGCGGAAGGCGGGGCCGCTCGCATCGAGGATAACCGGCACATTCGACGAGTGGCACAAGCGGATCAGGTCGGCGTAGAGTCTCGGTGGGGCGCCCTGGGGGAGGCTTCCTCCCATCATCACACAGGCCACTCCTGAGAGCGAGCGGCGAACCAACTCTGTGAGTTGATCGACATGGTCCGACCTGACCCGCAGGCCCGAGACGGTGATGGTGCATTGCCCTCGCTGCGCCGTGTCGATGAGCACATAGTTGGTCCGGGTTTC
>JAAYEA010000354.1 GCA_012689325.1 Chloroflexota bacterium | reverse complement strand
TTCTGCGGCAAGGCGGCCGTCGAGAAGGCCCTGGCCGACCCGGCGCTCCTGGCCGAGTTCCTCGACCTGTGCGAGCGCTACGACCTGGAGATCCTCCCCGATGGTCCGGGGACCAGCCAGCGCGCGGGGCTCATCGCGGTGGGCGAGCGTCCGGCGCGCTAGATTCGCGGGGCTGATCACGAAAAACTGCATTTCCGCTGCGGTCAGGTGCGCTTTTCCGAGAGGCCTCCAGGAGCGCTTTATGCCTAAACGTGAGGTATTCCCGCAACTTGACAGTGGCCGGATTTCGTCTATAATAGCTTGAAACCAGGGAAATCGCTTCGCTGATACAGCACTTCCATGGCGGAGGCGCAAAGCACATTGCACCTCCGCTTTTGCTTTTTTGCGGCCAACCGGCGCCCCTCGCGGGGCCGGACGCGCCCTTTTCGCTCGATTTCGACCACACCAGATTTGCCAGAGGCAAGGAGGTGAGGAACCCTCGGAGAGTAAGTGCGAGCTCGTGTGGTGTGCGGGGTACTAGGAACCCCGCCAAATCCCAACGTGAGAGTCCATCAAACCAAGCGAGGAGAGGATCCGTATGAAAAAGTTCCAGTTCGTTTTGGCCGCGCTGCTGCTGGTTGGCATGCTCGTCTCCGGCTGCGGCGGGGGCGAGGTCGAGTGCACCGATGAGTGGGGTTGCGCCCAGATCGCCAAGGGCCAGACCGTCAAGATCGCCTACGTCGGCCCCATGACCGGCGACTATTCCGCCTTTGGCATCGACATGTCCCGCGGCTCCGAGATCGCGGTCCAGAACAAACCCGAGATCAAGGGCTTCAAGGTCGAGTTGCTCAAAGAGGATACCCAGGGCTCCCCGGAGCAGGGCGCTGCCGTCGCCAACAAGCTGGCGGCCGACCCGCAAGTGGTGGCCATCTCGGGGCACACCTTCTCCGGCTCCACCGAAGCGGCGATCCCGATCTATGAAAAGGCCGGCATCGTGATGGTCTCCGCCTCGGCCACCAACCCGCCCCTGACCAAGCTAGGCTCCCAGGTCTTTAACCGCGTCTGCTTCACGGACGACATGCAGGCCGATTTCGCCAGCAAGTACGTCTTTAACGCGCTGGGCAAAAAGAGCGTGGCCGTGATGCACGACGGCGGCGCCTATGGCAAGGGCCTGGCCGACATGTTCGCCGAGGACATCACCAAGCTGGGCGGCTCCGTGGTCGCCTCCGAGGCCATCACCCCCGGCGAGACCGACTATAGCGCGCCGTTGGCCGCTATCGCCGCCAAAAAGCCCGAGCTGATCTACTACGGCGGCTATTCCGCCGAGGCCGCGGTGTTGGTGAACCAGTTGGCCGGCGCCGGCATGGCGGGCATCCCCCTCTTTGGCTGCGATGGCACCTACGGCGAGGATTACCTGAGCCTGACCGGCAAGAACTCGGAAGGCTCCTACTCCACCAACGTGCCCATCCCCGCGTCTGATGCCTTCACCACCTTCCGCACGACCTACCAGTCCCAGTTCGGTGACGAGCAGGGCAAGCTGAGCCCCTTCAGCCCCCACTCGCACGACTCGACGGCCGTGTTGCTCGCGGCCATCGACAAGGTCGCCAAGGTCCAGGGCGGCACCCTCGTCATCCCGCGCAAGGCGCTGGCTGCCGAAGTGCGCGCCACCAAGGGGTTCCAGGGCCTGACCGGCACCCTAACCTGCAGCAGCACTGGCGAGTGCGCCGCGCCCTCGGTCGTGTTCATGGTGGTCCAGGACGGCAAGTGGGTTGAGGGTCCTGGCCAGTAAGCGGCCGAAACCTGACCTGACATCGTACTAGCATTGCATAGGTAGCGGCTCGCCACTGCGCGGGCCGCTACCGATTCTCTTAAAGAGGTTGTCCTTATGGCGAGTGATGCTCAAGTTCCGGCAAAGCGTTTCATCAACCTGGAACGCCTGGTCCGTCCCGCCTTGGCGGTGCTGGTGGCCGCCTT
>JAAYEA010000353.1 GCA_012689325.1 Chloroflexota bacterium | reverse complement strand
TCAGCGACGAGGCCTTCCGCGAGCGCGTCTATGAGGGCGTGGTCGAATATGCCCGACTCAAGCCGACGGCGGCCGGCGAGCAGGTGGAAGGCCGCATGTGCCAGATGTGGCCGGCCTTTGCCGAGCGGTTCTCCTACCTAGCGGGCGACTATGCCGACCCCGAAACCTACCGGCGGCTGGCGCATCGGCTGGCCACGGGCAATCGCCTCTTTTACCTGGCCACCCCGCCGATGCTTTACCCCGCCATCGTGGAGCAACTGGGCCGCGCCGGGCTGAACCGCGAGGAGCAGGGCTGGGCGCGCATCGTCATCGAGAAGCCCTTCGGGCATGACCTGGAGAGCGCGCGGGCGCTGAACGCCCAGGTGCACGCGGCGTTCGATGAGCGGCAGGTCTACCGCATCGACCACTACCTCGGCAAAGAGACGGTGCAGAACCTGCTGGCCTTTCGCTTCGCCAACGCGATCTTTGAGCCGCTCTGGAACCGCAACTATATCGCGCGGGTCGAGATCACCGTGGCGGAGAGCCTCGGCGTGGAGCGCCGAGGCCGGTATTATGATGAGGTGGGCGTGCTGCGCGACATGCTGCAGAACCACCTGCTCCAGCTCCTGGCGCTCACTGCTCTGGAACCCCCCTCTGCCCTCAACGCCAAGGCCCTGCGCGACGAGAAGGTCAAGGTCATGCAGGCGATCCGCCCGCTGCGGCCAGCGGACGTGGTGCTGGGCCAGTATGCGGGATATCGCCACGAGCCGGACGTCCCCTCCGATTCCTCCACGCCCACCTTCGTTGCCGCCAAGCTCCATGTGGACAATTGGCGGTGGCAGGGCGTGCCCTTCATCTTGCGCACGGGCAAGCGCCTGGCCCGCAAGGCCAGCGAGATCACCCTGACCTTCCATGAGGCGCCGCACCTGCTTTTTCCCGAGCACGAGGTGCTGGCGCCCAATCGACTGACCTTCGTGATCCAGCCGGACGAGGGGATCTATTTGCACTTTTCCACCAAAGTGCCCGGCGCAGGGATGCGCGTGGCTCCGGTGGACATGGACTATCGCTATAGCGATCACTTTGGGAAGCGGGTGTTGCCGGACGCCTACGAGCGGCTCTTGTTGGATGCGGTGCAGGGCGACGCCTCGCTGTTCGCGCGTAGTGACGAGATCGAGGGCGCTTGGTCGCTTTTGGACCCGCTATTGCGGGCGGAGGGGCTGCCGGTGCGCACCTATGAGCAGGGCAGCCAGGGCCCAGCGGGAGCGGAGGCCTTGCTGGCTTGATGGCGCATTGCCATGGGTTGTAATAGTAGCATTGTGCATCTGGTGATATAATTGATATGTAAGGTAACATGAACCGGAACTAGGAGATAGCATGAGCGATCAAGATAGATCAGGACAATCAGGCGGGCCCCAAAAGCCTGTCGTGCGCGTCCAGCGCAGGCGGCGGACGGATTCCACCGGCGAGCGAGAGCGGGCGGAGGCCCCTCGCCGCGAAGGCAGGCCAGACCAGGGGCGGACCACCGCGCCCTCGGGCGGCTCGACCCAATCGGGGCCGACGGGGTCGCCCCTATTTCGCCCGCCGAGCGCATCGGGCACGCCGCCGCTAGGCCGGTCCAGCTCGGGCGGGACCTCCATTCCGCTGGGCGGCGGTTCCATGAAGCTGCTCTTGCTGCTGGGGCTGGTGTTCATCTGCATCGTGGTGGCCATGTCCATGTTCGGGGGCGGCGACGAGGGCGAAGAATCTCCATTCGCGACCGACGTGCCCGTGTTTGAGCAGCCGACGGTCGCGTTGCCCACCGCCACCGCCGTGGCGCAGGTTGTGATCCCGGCCACCTCGGCGCCGCAGATCGTCGCCACCCGGACGCCCGTCCCCACGCGGTCGGCCAATACGGGGGATCGCTGGCTGGTGATGCTCTACCAGGACGCGGACGACCAAATCCTGGAGAAGGACATCTATATCGATCTGAACGAGGCCGAGCGCATCGGTTCCAGCGACCAGGTGCAGATCGTGGCGCAGATCGACCGCTTCTCCGGCGGGTTCTCGGCTGATGGCAACTGGACCAGCACCAAGCGCTTCCACGTCACCCGGGACAGCGATCTGACGGCGGTCAAATCCCAGCTCGTGGACGACCTGGGCGAGCTGAATATGGCGGATGGCAACACCCTGGTCGATTTCGTGA